>NZ_BAAALF010000244.1:0-10312 GCF_039528135.1 Kitasatospora nipponensis
CCACCACCGACCCGCCGCCCGGCTGACCGCCGCCGGACCCGGCGCCGCCCGCCAGCGCCCGGGCCACCGCGCCCCGCGCCCCGGTACCGAGCGCCGCCGCCCCGACCGGCCGCACCGCACGCCCACCCGACCGCCCGCTCGAACCCGTCGGAACCATTGCCGCCGCCTCTCCTGCGCACCCCGCCCGACCGCTCGACCCGCGGCCCTTTCGGTGCCCAACGCCCCGGCGCGCCACCGGGTCACGGCCGCGCGGCGACGAGATCCCCGGCGCGCGCGACTCCCCCTCCCCCATCACCTGGCACACCCTCACCCCACGCCCGACAATGGGGCCGTGGACATGAGCCGGGACGACTTCGAGATGCTGGTCAGCGACGCCCTCGACCAGATCCCCCCGCAACTGGCGGCGATGATGGACAACGTGGCCGTCTTCGTCGAGGACGAACCCGACCCCGCCACCCCCGACCTGTTCGGCCTCTACGAGGGCACCCCGCTCACCGAGCGCGGCGAGTGGTACGCCGGCGTCCTGCCCGACCGGATCATCGTCTACCGCGGCCCCACCGCCCGGGCCTGCGCCACCCGCGAGCAGCTGGTCGACGAGGTCCGCACCACCGTGATCCACGAGGTGGCCCACCACTTCGGCTTCGACGACCACGAGCTCGACGAACTCGGCTGGTCCTGAGCCCGGGGCCGCTCGAATCCGCCGGTCGAATCCGTTTTGGCGTTCCAGCCCGCATCCCATATGCTTCTGAACGTCCCCGACCGCTGGAGAACAGCCGGGCGGGCCGCAAGCCCTCATCGTCTAGTGGCCCAGGACGTCGCCCTTTCAAGGCGGTAGCACGGGTTCGAATCCCGTTGGGGGCACAGCAGTACACGTAGTAAAGTCAGGGTCGCAAGGCTCTGTTGAGGTCCTGTGGAGCAGTTGGTTAGCTCGCCACCCTGTCAAGGTGGAGGTCGCGGGTTCAAGTCCCGTCAGGATCGCTCGTCCCGCGAGGGACGGTGCAGTACGGCCAGGTAGCTCAGTTGGTACGAGCGTCCGCCTGAAAAGCGGAAGGTCGCCGGTTCGACCCCGGCCCTGGCCACCACCTCTGAACAGCACGAAGCCCCCGACGGATGACCCGTCAGGGGCTTTTCTGTTGCCCGGCACGCCATCTCGTGCACCCGCGCCCGGGCCCGCGCCGGCAGCCGCCGGTCAGCCCGCCGGACGCTCGGCGATGTGGCGCTCGCAGATCGCGCGGTGCTCCGGGAACCCGAAGGCGATCTCGACGAGCTTGGCGATCATCTCCGCCCGGGTGGGCAGCGGGTAGGCCTCGTGGTGGAGGGCGATCTGCAGCCGGACCGTGTCGCTCGCCTCCCGCACCCAGGTGTCCAGCGTCCGCTTCATCGAGCTTCCGTTGTCCGTCCCGGACCACACCGCCACGTTGAGGAAGACCACCGCCTGACCCGCCGTCGCCCGCCCCGCGGCCACCGCCTGGAAGACGATCTCCGCGATGTCGTCCGCGCCGTAGGCCTCGATCAGGTCGTCGACCGCGTCGAAGAGCTCATCGGGGAAGTCCGCGTCGTGCTCTGACACCTGCACAGCACAGAGCCGCTCCAGCGCCCCCTGCCACGATGCCGCAGTCATCACTCCCCCTGCCCTCCGATCCGCACGAACGGACTCTAACCGTGGTCCGCGAACCGTTCGCCGATATCCCCATGATCCCCACCTTGCGCGTTCGCCTGAGCCGTGCGGCGCGCGGTCCGACCGGAGCGACCGGGCCGGTTCACAGCCGGCTGTAGGCCTCGATGTCCTCGGTGAACTCCGCCAGCGCGTGGGCGGTCAGCGTCGGCCGGGTGTCGGCGATGGCGCTCAGGTAGTCCTCGGTGGTGGCCGCGGTGCCCAGGCGGTGCTCGATCTCGCGCTCGAACGCCGCCTGGGCGCCCTTGCGGGCCGCGAACTCGATGTCGGCCGGAGTGAACATCTCGCTGGCCCGCACCAACTGGTCACGGTCGACGCCACCGGCGGCCGACCCGAGGTAGCGGGTCCAGATCGCCGCCCGGGCCGCCGCCTCGGGCGGCCCGATCGGGATCACGTAGTCGAAGCGGCCCGGACGCAGGAAGGCCGGGTCCAGCGAGCGCACCGAGTTGGTGGCGCAGACCAGCAGGCGCTCGTCGTGCTCCCGGAAGCCGGGGATCAGCTTGAGCAGTTCGTTGGTGACGCCGTGGCTTGGATCGGCGGCCAGGCCCGAGCGGGTGCCCGCGATCTCCTCGACCTCGTCGATGAAGAGCAGGACGGCGTCCAGCTCGGAGAGGTCCGCGAAGACCTCCCGCAGGGCGACGGCGAGCCCTCCCCCGGCGGCCGTCGCCAGCCGGGAGGGGAAGAGCTCCACGAACGGCCACCCCAGCCGGGAGGCCACCGCCTTGGCGAAGCTGGTCTTCCCGGTGCCGGGCGGCCCGAACAGGATGACGGCCTTCGGCGGGGCGACGTTGTAGCGGTCGGCCAGCGCCGGCTCGGTCAGCGGCAGCAGGATCCGGCGCTCGACCACCCGCTTCTCGGCCTCCATGCCGGCCACCGACTCCCAGAGTCCACCGGGCAGCAGCCGGCCGCCGACGGCCGCGAGCACCTCGGAGTCGGCCGCACCGGGCGGCTCCAGCCGCTCGTGGTAGGTCAGCCCCTGCCGGCCGAGGAAGCCGGAGTTCTGCAGTGCCGTCGTCCCGGTCGCGCCGTCGGGTAGCAGCGCGCTGATCCGGCGCACACCCTGCGCGCGCAGCCGCCGCTCGAGGTCGGCCAGCAGGGCGCTGCCGATCCCGCGGTTGCGCCACCGGGTGGCCAGCGCCACCAGCAGGATCCAGGCGCGCTCGGCGTGCACCTGGGCGACCGCCATGCCCACCAGCTCCTCGCCGACCAGGGCGACCACCGCCGCCTGGTCGGTCTGCGCCACCGCCATCACCTCGGAGACCGGGAAGACGGGCGTCGAGCCGTCGACCTGGCGGCTCTGGTCCCAGATCTGGATCGCCTGGTCCAGGTCGTCATCGTGATAGTCGCGCAAACGCCATACGGGCATCGCCACCACCCCGGCCGGCCGGAAACGTCTCTCCGCCCCAGCCTCGCCCAGTCGCCGGGATGCGGCCACCGAAAAACCGTCGACGGGGGCGGAAGGCACTGCCCCGGAAAACGCCGAAGACCGGTACCACGCTGATGCGCGGTACCGGTCTTCGGTTGCTACCCGATGAAATGCGGGTAACGGGAGGTACTAGAGCGGGCGAATGTTCTCGGCCTGCGGGCCCTTCTGGCCCTGCGTGACGTCGAACTCGACCTTCTGGCCCTCAAGCAGCTCACGGAAGCCGTTGGCGTTGATGTTCGAGTAGTGGGCGAACACGTCAGGACCGCCGCCCTCCTGCTCGATGAAGCCGAAGCCCTTTTCCGCGTTGAACCACTTGACAGTGCCATTAGCCATAAAAACTTCTCCTTCAAGGGCTGTACGAAACTCACGTCTTCGCAAGTCTCGTGTCGCCGCGATGATGACCCACCCCGGTACGTAACGAGCCGGGAAACAAAAAGGCGCCTGCGATCACTCCAGCAGGCGCACACAAAGTTCATGGGAACCACAACTGCAACTACCACGACTGTAGCAGGGCTCGAGCCAGAACGGGGGCCCACGAGCAAGATCGAGAAAAATCCGGAAAATTTTGCCCCCCTGGAGCGACCCCAGCACCGCGCGCCGGGCGCATACTGAGACCAATGACGAATTCAGCTGCACCACGGCGTCCCCTGCCCACCAGCCCCTTCCGCACCGCCACTCCTCCGCCGCCCAAGCACTTCGGCCTCGGCGACCGGGTGACCCACGACCAGTACGGCCTGGGTCGGGTCATCAGCATCGAGGGCGACGGACGGGTCGCGGTGCTGGTCGACTTCGGCTCCCGACAGGAGCGGATCTCGACACCTTTCGCCAAGCTCTTCCTGCTCTGAGCGCTGCTCCGAGCACCGCCGGGCTCCCGCGAGGAGCCCTCTGCTTCCCCTGCTCCGACCACCCCGTGGGGTGACGCCGGCGCGACGTCCTCGACGTCGACGCGCGAGCGGCGGCCGAACACCGGGCCCGTCGCTCCTCCGGCGCGCGCACGGGGTCTTCCGCGTCCCGCCCGGCCGGACACCCGCGCCCGCGCCCTGTTCACAGGGCCCCGGCGCCTCGATCCCCGGCGCCTCGACGCCCCGCGCCCGCGCTCAGACCCCCCGCCCGCCCTCGCGTTCCGCCAGCTCCAGCAGCGCGGTGACGGTCAGCGCCATCACCTCACCCGCCGCGGCCGGCTCCAGCCCGTTGGTGCGCCCGTGGTACCAGGACCCCCAGCCCGCGGCGGCGTCCAGCGCCCGCAGCACCTCCCGCTGCCGGGCGGCCGGCAGCGGTGCCAGCTCCGGCGCGAAGAGCTCCGCCAGCCGCGCCCGCGCCAACCGGTAGACACCGTCGCGCGCCTCGCGCAGCCGCGGTGAACGGCGCTCCAGCTGCATCACCGTCACCCGTGCGGGGGTCACCGCCTCCAGGATCCGGGTGCGCTCGTCCACCAGCGCACGGACCCGCCCGGCCCGGTCCGCCGTCAGCGGCAACGGCTCCAGCAGCGCGGCGAGCTGGTCCAGCCGACGGGTGATGGCCACCTCGAGCAGCTGGTCCAGGTCGGTGAAGTGGTGGAAGACCAGCCGGCGGCTGACCCCGGCACGGCGCGCGATGGCATCGGCGGCCAACTGGTCGCCGCCCTCGTCGAGCAGCGCCAGCAGCGCGTCCGCGATCCGCTCGCGGGTCTGCCGGCCGCGCTCGGTCCGGCCGTCGACCGGGCCCGTACCGGCACCCGCACCCGTGCCTGAGTCCGCGCCCGAATCCGCGCCTGTTCCCTCGCCCGCCTGGGCCGCCTGGTCCACGTTGACATTATTGCACTCACAGTGCCACCATCTCGCTGCACTCGGAGTGCAATGAATGCGCACGGGGCGGGACCGAAGGAGCCTCAGATGGTGGAATCCCTGGGACGCCGGTGCGCCCGGCACCCCTGGCGGGTGGTGGCGGCCTGGTTGCTGCTGGTCGGCTGCCTGCTCGGCGCGGTGGCCGGCCTCGGCAAGGTCACCAGCGAGAGCGTCACCATCCCGGGCAGCGACAGCCAGGCGGCCGTGGACACCGCGGCGGCGGCCTTCCCCGGCACCGCCACCACCGTCCCGCTGGTGCTGCACGCCGGCTCCGGCACCCTGGACGGCGACGCGGACCGCGCCGCCGTCGAGCGCTCCGCGCAGGCCGTCGCCCGGGTGCCGCACGTCACCGCGGTCACCACCCCGTTCCAGTCGGGCCAGTCGGGCGCGCTCAGCGCCGACCACCGCACCGCCTACCTCTCCATCGGGCTGGACGTCAGCGGACGCGCGATCACCCCCGACCTCACCGGGCGGATCACCGCCGCCGCCGCGCCCGCCACCGCCGCCGGTCTGCAGGTGACGCCCGGCGGGGACCTGGGCGCCGCGGTCAGCAAGGCCGACACCCAGCTCAGCGAGCGGATCGGCATCGCGGCCGCCGCCGTGATCCTGCTGATCGCCCTGGGCGGGGTGGTCGCGGCGGGCCTGCCACTGCTGCTGGGCCTGACCGGACTCGCGGTCAGCCTGGCCGCCGTCGGCCTGATCGGGCACCTGATGGACATGCCCTCGGCCGGCGCGACCATCGCCGCGATGATCGGCCTGGGCGTGGGCATCGACTACACGCTCTTCTGCCTCACCCGCTACCGGGCCCTGCGCGCCGCCGGATCGAACCCGGTGGACGCGGCCGCCGCGACCGCGGCCACCGCCGGCAAGGCGGTCTGCTTCGCGGGCTGCGCGGTGATCACCGCCCTGGCCGGCCTCGCGCTGGGCGGACTCTCGCTGCTGCACGCGCTGGCGCTGGCCCCGGCGGTGGCGGTCCTGGTCGCGATGGCCGCCGCGGTGACCCTGCTGCCGGCCCTGCTGGTGCTCCTCGGCCCCCGGTTGGAGAGCCTGCGCCTGGAGCGCCTGCGCCCGCGGTCGCGCCGGCGACCCCCCGCCCCCGCCGCCACCGACGCCGGAACCGCCACCCCCGCCCCGCGCGGCTGGGCCCGGACCGCCGGCCACATCGCCGACCACCCCTGGCGCTACCTGGTCGCCGGCACCACACTGCTCGCCGTCCTCGCCGCCCCGGCCGCCGCGCTCACCTTCGGCGGGCTCGACAACGGCTCCAAGCCGCGCGGCAGCGCCGCCCGCACGGCGTACGACCAGCTCACCACCGCCTTCGGCCCCGGCACCGGCTCGCCGCTGCTGATCGTCGACACGCTGCCCGACGGCGCCCCGGCCACCGGCGCCGACGACCCGCGGCTGACCGCGCTCGGCGCGGCGCTGCAGCACACCGCCGGCGTCGCCTCGGTCGGCCCGGCCCAGCTCGCGCCCGACGGGCGGCACGCCCGCTGGCAGCTGCTCGCCGGCACCGCGCCCAGCGACCCGGCCACCACCGCACTGGTCACCGAGCTGCGGGCGCACACCCTGCCGGCGGCGAGCGCCGGGACCGGCCAGCGCCTGCACGTCGGCGGGGCGGCCGCGGCGCAGGCCGACCTCAACGCCCGGCTGGCGGCCCGGCTGCCGTGGATCATCGCCACCGTGGTGACGATCGCCACGCTGCTCCTGCTGCTCGCCTTCCGGGCCCCGGTGGTGGCGGTCAAGGCCGCGGTGATGAACCTGCTCTCGGTCGGCGCCGCGTACGGGGTGCTGACCGCGGTCTTCCACTGGGGCTGGGGCGCGCGGCTGATCGGCCTGGACGGGCCGGTCCCGATCGAGGGGTACGTGCCGCTGCTGATGTTCGCGGTGCTCTTCGGCCTGTCGATGGACTACGAGGTCTTCCTGCTGACGGCGGTCCGCGAGGCGTTCACCCGCGACGGCGACAACCGGGCCTCGGTGGTGACCGGGCTCGCCGAGACCGGCCGGGTCATCACCTCGGCCTCGCTGATCATGGTGAGCGTCTTCACCGGGTACGTCCTGGTGGCCGACCCGGTGGTGAAGATGTTCGGGCTCGGCCTGGCCACCGCGATCGGGGTGGACGCGACGGTGGTCCGCGGGGTGCTGGTCCCCGCGACGATGGTGCTGCTCGGGCGGGCCAACTGGTGGCTGCCCGGCTGGCTGGACCGGCTGCTGCCGCACGTGGCCATCGAGGGGCCGGCCGACCCCGCTCCCCACGCCGAGCCGACCCCGGCCCCCGTCCCGGCCCCGGCCCCGGCCGCCACCGCCGTCCGCACCCCGGAGCCGCGCGCATGACGCCGACCGCCGCCACCCGCCGACTGCGCTTCGCCGCCCTGGCCGCCCTGCTCTGCGGCGCGCTGGTGGTCGGCGCCGACCGGCTGGCCGCCGGCCTCGCCGAGCACGCCATCGCCGACCGGATCGCCGGCGCCCGGCCCGGGCTCGCCGCCCGGCCCGACGTGACGGTCGAGGGCTTCCCGTTCCTCCCTCAGGCCGCCACCGGCACCTTCGACCAGGTCCGGGTCGAGGCGCGGCGGGCCGGCGGCGCGGCGGGCCCCGCCGTGAGCGCGGACGTCCGGCTCCGGCAGGTGCGCCGGCACGGCGGCGGCTACACGGCCGCCCAGCCCGACGCCCGGTTCCGGGTCACCCTGGCCGACCTGGCCGAGCAGCTCGCCCCCGGGTCCGAGCTGACCGAGCTGGGCCCCGACCGGCTGCGGCTGAGCCGGGACCTGCTGGGCCGGCCGCTGACCGTGGACCTCACGCTCACCCTCCAGGGGCGGACCGTGGTCGCGCACCCCACCACGGCCGCCTACGACGGCCGTCCGGTCGATCCGCGCCAGCGGCCCCAGCTCTCGCAGTTCCTCGGCCGCGACCTGACCAGGACCCTGCCCGACCTGCCGATCGGCCTCACCGCCACCGCCCTGCGGACCGACGCCGGCGCTCTCACCCTGGACGCCCGCACCGACCACCCCACCCTCGGCTGAGGTCTCCGGGCCGCGCCCACGACCGGGACCCGTCACCGGCGCGAAGGACGCGAAGTGACCGGGCCGGGGCCGCTGCCCACCCCCGTGGAGCAGCGGCCGCCGAAGCCCGGTCTACGGCAGCCGATCCTGTACCTACGGTGATGACCTGTCAACTATCGTGGATCGACAAGGGGGCCAACCTCCGCTACCCTCACGGATTTCGCCCGTTTTCGGCTCTCCTCCCCACGATCGTGCAGATTTCGGCGGGCGGGGGATTCTGATGGGACATCAGAACGTTCTATGATCCGCCCTATGGTCACGGACTCCGCGCACCCGGACGCTCAGGACTCCCCCGACTTCGCAGCCCGCTTCCGGCGCCTGATCAAGGTGATCTACCCCAAGGACCTCGGCCGGCCCTGGCGTGACTCGGAGATCGCCGAGGGGACCGGCCTGAGCGGCACGTACATCGGCAACCTGCGCAAGGGGACCCAGAAGCCGAGCCTGGAGAACGCGGTGAAGATCGCCAGGTTCTTCGGCGTCCCGCTGGACTACTTCAGCGACTCCGCCACCGCCCAGGCCGTCGAGCAGGACCTGCGCCGGATCGAGGCCATGCGCGACGCCCGGGTGGAGCGCATCGCCATGCGGGCGGCCGGGCTGCCCCCGGAGATGCAGGACGCCGCGCTCACCGTGGTCGAGCAACTGCGCCGCGCGGTGGGGTTGCCCGACGACGGCCACCCGGCGGCGTGAACCACGGCCCCACCGACGCCGAGGACCCCACCGACGCCGACGGCCTCTCCAGCGCCGACCACCCCACCGCCGGGGCCCCCACCGCCCGTCGCCCGGCCCCCCACCGGGCGGTGCCGCTGGGACACTGGCGACTGTCCGAGGGAGAGCAGCACGTGCAAGGTGTCAGACGCACCCGCCGCCGGATGCGGGCCCTGGCCAGGCAGTTGGAGCTGACGCCGATGAGCACGGTGGAGGACCTCTGCGCGGCGGTCGCCGAACTGACCGGGCGCCCGGTGCGGCTGGAGCCGCGGCGGATGCGGGTGGGCGAGCCCTCCGGCTTCGTCGAGCGCCGGGCGGAGGCCGACCTGATCCACGTCGAACAGGAGACCTCGGGCCTGCACCGGGCCCACATCGTCTGCCACGAACTGGCCCACCTGCTCTGCGGACACCTGGCCGAACCCCCGCACCCGGACGAGGAGCAGGCCCTGGTGGAGCTGTCGACCATCGACCCCGAGGTGCTGCGGCTGGTCCTGGGCCGCTCGCACTACGACGACGCCGCCGAGGAGGAGGCCGAGGTGCTGGGCGCCGAACTGATGCGCATCCTGGTGCTCGCCCCGGGCGCAGGCACCACCTCCCAGCTCGCCCCGGCGCTGGAGCACCGACGGGGTCAGCATGTCTGAACTGCCCTTCGACGCCGTCTACCTGGGCATCGGTCTGGTCTCCTGGCTGGTGGCCGGGCTGAAGTTCCGGGCCTGGCGCCGGGAGCCCTCGCGCGGCCTGCTGGTCGTCGCGCTGTCGATCGCCTCGCCGGCGACCGCCTTCCTGGTCGCCGCCCCGCTGCTGTACCGGCTGATCGACCGACTCACCGGCCTCGGCAACCTGGCCACCCTGCTGGTCTACTCGGGCATCACCGGGTTCTCGGCCGCCGTCGTGGTGCTGGCCCTGATCTGGACCCCGCCGGCCGAGCGGTTCGACCCCGCGGCGCCGGCCGGCACCCCCGCCAGGCCCTGGGACGCGGCCACCCCGGAGACCTGGCGCCGGGTGCGCCGGCGGCTGGCGCTCTTCGCGGTGCTGCTCGCGGCGATGACGGCGCTCTTCCTGGCCGGCGGCGCGCGCCGCCCCGAGACCCCGCTGACCTTCGACACCACCTTCGCGCCGGACGGCGCCATCGCGCTCTTCCTCACCCTCTACCAGGGGCTCTTCGCCTTCGCGCTGATCGACATCGGCCGGGTCTGCCTGCGGCACGGCGCCCAGTTGCCGTCCGGCTGGCTGCGGCGCGGGGTGCGGCTGATCGCCGCCGGCTCGCTGACCGCCTGCGGCTACGTGCTCTGCAAGCTGGTCGCGATCGGCGCGGCCTGGTCGGGGACGACCGGGCTGGACTGGCTCAGCACCGCGCTCGGTCCGCTCTTCGCCGCGCTCGGCGCGGTGCTGATCACGCTCGGCTTCGGCTGCCCGGCCGGCGCGACCTGGGCCCGCCGGCGCCAGGAGTACCGGGCGCTGCGACCGCTCTGGGACCTGGTCTTCCGGGCCGACCAGCGGCTCGCCCTGGAGCGGCCGCGGCCGGCCTGGACCGAGCGCCTGGCGCTGCGGGACCTGGAGTGGCGCGCGGCCCGGCGCGGGCTGGAGATCCGCGACGGGCAGCTGGCGCTGCGCCCGTGGGTGGACC
>NZ_BAAALF010000245.1:0-8568 GCF_039528135.1 Kitasatospora nipponensis
CGGCCGCCCGCCACCCGCACCCGGTCGAGGGGGCGGGCGGCGAGCCGCTGGCGGTCTGAACTCCCGCCCGCCTCCTCGACCGAGCGGCGGGAAGCGGGTGACAGGTGGCGGGCGCCGGGCGCCGGGGTGCAGCTCTCAGCAGGCGCCCGAGCGGCCGCGCCACCCGGTCACCGGCAGCGCGAACTTGGCCACCAGCCGGTCGGTGAACGGAGCCCGGTGCAGCCGCGCCAGGCGCACCGGGACCTGCCCGCGGCGCACCTCGACCCGGGCCCCGGCCGGCAGCTCGAACGAGCGCCGCCCGTCGCACCAGAGCACCCCGTGCGGCGTCTTCGGCTGCACCTCCACGGCGAGCACCGAGTGCGGCGAGGTCACCAGCGGACGGGCGAAGAGCGCGTGCGCGCTGATCGGCACCATCAGCAGCGCCTCCACCTCCGGCCAGACCACCGGGCCACCGCCGGAGAACGCGTACGCCGTCGACCCGGTGGGGGTGGAGAGCACCACGCCGTCGCAGCCGAAGTTGGAGACCGGACGGCCGTCCACCTCGGTGACCACCTCCAGCATCCGCTCCCGCGACGCCTTCTCCACCGAGGCCTCGTTGAGCGCCCAGTCCTCGTGCACCACATCGCCGTTGGTGCGCACCACCACGTCGAGGGTCATCCGCTCCTCGACCTCGTACGCGCCGTCCACCACCCGCTCCACGACCACGGCCAGGTCGTCGCGTTCCGCCTCGGCCAGGAAGCCGACCCGGCCCAGGTTGATGCCCAGCATCGGCAGCCCGGTGTCCCGGGACAGCTCGGCGCCGCGCAACAGCGTGCCGTCACCGCCC
The DNA here is from genome assembly GCF_039528135.1 of Kitasatospora nipponensis. Classification (NCBI taxonomy): domain Bacteria; kingdom Bacillati; phylum Actinomycetota; class Actinomycetes; order Kitasatosporales; family Streptomycetaceae; genus Kitasatospora; species Kitasatospora nipponensis. The sequence goes on from NZ_BAAALF010000245.1 coordinate 827, forward strand.
GCCACCAGGATCAGCTCGCAACCGTCGGCCGCACCGTGCCCGGCCTGCACGGTCTCCACCCCCTCGGGCAGGTCGAGGTCGACCGCCTCGGCCGCCAGCAGTCTGATCCTGATCCCCGCCTTGAGCAGGCCCTCGACCAGCTGCTCGACGCTGCGCAGCGCGGCCTCCCGCCCGGTGTGCGCGATCAGAAAGACCGTACGTGCCTCACTCAAAGCCCTCTCCCTACGTCTGCCGGGTCGTCCTTGACCTCTGGGCCTGGGCCCGGGACCGCAGTGCGGCCGGCCCGACGCACCTGGCAGGCAGCCTAGCTGGGCCCCTGCGCCACGGCCCGGTCCGCCTCAGCCGGATCGAGCTGTGCGGCGTCACGGCGAAGCCACAGGAAGTACTCGACATTACCCGACGGCCCCGGCAGCGGACTGGCCGTCACCGCCCGCACCCCCAGACCCAACTCCCAGGCCTGCCCGGCCACCTGACGAACCATCTCGGCGCGCAGCTGCGGGCTGCGGACCACCCCGCCGCTGCCGAGCCGCTCCTTGCCGATCTCGAACTGCGGCTTCACCATCAGCACCAGGTCGGCGTCCGGCGCCGCGCAGCCCGCCAGCGCGGGCAGCACCAGGCCCAGCGAGATGAAGGACAGGTCGCCGACCACCAGGTCGACCGGCTCGCCGCCGATCCGCTCCAGGGTCAGCTCGCGCACGTTGGTGCGGTCCATCACGGTGACCCGCTCGTCGCTCTGCAACGACCAGGCGAGCTGGCCGTAGCCGACGTCCACCGCCAGCACGCGGGCGACGCCGGCCCGCAGCAGCACGTCGGTGAAGCCGCCGGTGGAGGCCCCCGCGTCCAGCGCCCGGCGCCCCTCCAGCAGCAGGCCCTGCGGGACGAACGCGGCGAACGCGCCGGCCAGCTTGTGCCCGCCGCGCGAGACGTAGTCCGGGTCGTTCTCGTCCTTGGCGACGACCACCGCGGCGGAGGTCTCCACCTGGGTGGCCGGCTTGCTCGCGGTGGCGCCGCCCACGCTCACCCGGCCCGCCGCGATCAACTCGCTGGCGTGCTCGCGGGAGCGGGCCAGATTGCGGCGGACCAGCTCTGCGTCGAGTCGGCGTCGTGCCACTGCCACGGGGGGTTCAGCTCCTAGCGGGTGTTACTCGTCGAGCGAGGTGAGGATCGTGGTCAAGCTCCGATGGACATCTTCGTACACGGCGGCGTGGCCCGTGGTCGGCACCCCGTCCAGGGCCGCCAGCCGGGCCACCGTGGCGTCGACGTCGGCATGGCCGGTGGGCCGGTGCGGCACGCCCAGGGGTTCGGGCTCGGCCTCCCAGAGCACCGCGGAGGAGGCGGCACAAGGCTCGGCCTCGGGGACCGGTGGCGCCTGCTCGACGGACGGCTCAGACATCGCTCGCCCCGGGAGCGGACTCGGGGGCCGGCGCCTTCGCGGCGCTCCTGCGCGGCGCGGCCTTCTTCGCCGTCGCCGCGGGGCTCTTCTTCGCCGTCGCCTTCTTGGCGGCCGCCTTCGTCGCCGTGCCCTGCCCGGGGTCGGCCTGCTTCGCGGGCGCCTTCTTCGCGGGCGCCGTCTTGGCCGGTGCCTTCTTGGCCGGTGCCTTCTTGGCCGGCGTCTTCGGCTCGGACGCCGTCTTCGCAGCCACCTTCTTGGTGGCCGTCTTCCTCGCAGCCGCCTTCTTCGTCGGCGCCCCGGCGGCCGGGCTCTCGCCCGCCCCGGCCTTCCCCGCCGTGCTCTTGCGCGGGGCGGCCTTGCGCGGCGCCGCCGGCGCCTTCCGGGCCGGCCGCGGCGTGGACGCCACCCGCGGCTCGGGTACCAGCGGCGCCTGCGACCCGGCGGTGCGGTCGAGGTCGAACCCGGCGTCAGGCCCGGCATCGAACCCGGCATCGAACCCGGTGTCGAAGCCCGCGTCGGGCTCGGCGTCGAAACCACCGGCGAAGCCCGTGACCGGCTCCTGCTCCGGCTGCCAGTCCTCGCCGAACAGCGCGTCGGCCCGCGGCTGCGGCGGCCCCGGCCGCGCCGCCGCACCGGAGTCCTCGGCGGCGGATCCGTCGTCCTCCAGGTCCCGCAGCTTGCCCTCCAGGTAGGAGAGCACCACGCCGACCTTCACCACCTGGTCACCGAGGCGGCCGAACCGCTCGAAGGTCTTCTCCGCCTCCGCCCGCGCCAGTCCCACCGCCAGGTCCAGCCCGCCGAGGCCGACCGTCACCAGCTCCCGGGCCGTCGTGGGGAGCGACTGCACCGACGACGGGAGCTGGGCGGTCACCGTCCGCTCGACCGCCGCCAGGTCCACCCCGGAGCGCTCCAGCAGCTCCGCGGCCGTCCCGAGCGCACGCTTGCCGGCCTCCTGCGCGAGACCGGCGGCCAACTCCATGTACTCCCGAAGCGTCTGCGCCATGTTCTCGGTGCCTCCTCCGCGCCGCCCTGGCCCACCGGCCGCGCCGGGCGAACCCCGCGACGGCCCGGACACACCGGGTGCCCGGTCACGACGCTACCCCCTCCACCCGCCGCGGCGCGGTACCGGGCGGCGTCCGGAGCAGCACCACCCCACGGGCCGCCGACCGGACGGCCCACACCACCCTGGCGGTACCGTGGCCCGAGTACCCGCCCCACCGGAACCCGAGGAAGCAGCCCATGGCCGACATCGAGGAGTGCCGCGCGGCGCTGGAGCAGCTCAGCCAGAACCTGGCCCGGGCCGGCGGCAACGTCCAGCAGGCCGCCACCGTCGACCGCTCCCTCAGCTGCTGGCTCACCGACCTCGACCTGACCTTCACCGGCACCCTGCGCGGCGGCCGGATCCAGGACGTCGCGCAGGCCCCGGGCGCACCGGTCGGGCGCGCCGACATCCGACTGGTGATGGTCAGCGACGACCTGGTGGCACTGGTCGGCGGCCGGCTCAACTTCGCCTCCGCCTGGGCCACCGGCCGGGTCCGCCTGGAGGCCGGCATCCGCGACCTGCTCCGCCTGCGCACCCTGCTCTGACGGCCAGGGCGCCTCCGGCCCCGGCCGCCGCTCGCCCCGGGCGTCAGAATCCCAGCTCGGCCAGCGCCTTGCGCCCGTCCGCCGGCTCTCCGCCGCGGTCGGCGGCCGCCCAGGCCGCCGCGCACAGCGCCCGCAGGCCGTCGTAGCGGTCGCCCTCCCCGCCCAGCCGCAGCTCGCCGTCGACCACCCGGGCCTGCCGCCCGCGGCAGGCGAAGCCGCCGTCCGCCAGCGCCTCGACCGCCGGGTGCGGCTCCAGCAGCCCGCGCAGGTCGGCGGCCAGGTAGGTCGGGCGGTGCTGGACGGGAGCGGCCAGCACCTGGGCCGGCGTCCCGACCCCGGTGAAGACCAACAGGCTGTCCACGCCGCCGTTGTAGGCGCCCTCGATGTCGGTGTCCAGCCGGTCGCCGACCACCAGCGGACGCTTCGCACCGGTCCGCAGCACCGTCTCGCGGTGCATCGGCGGCAGCGGCTTGCCCGCGACCTCGGGCTCGGCCCCGGTCGCCGCCCGCACCGCCGCCACCAGGGTGCCGTTGCCCGGGGCGACGCCGCGCGCGGTCGGAATCGACATGTCGGTGTTGGAGGCCACCCAGGGCAGCCCACCGGCCACCGCGTACGAGGCCTCCGCGAGCCGCTCCCAGCCCACCGAGGGGTCGAAGCCCTGCACCACGGCCACCGGCCCGTCCTTCAACGACTCGACGGCCACCAGCCCCCGTTCGGCCAGCGCCTCGACCAGCCCGGCACCCCCGATGACCAGCACCTTCGAGCCCTTGGGGACCTTCTCGGCGACCAGCCGCGCAGCCGCCTGCGCCGAGTTGATCACGTCACCGGGCTCGGCCGGCACGCCCAGCTCGGTCAGGTGCTCGGCCACCACCCGCGGCGGGCGGGAGGCGTTGTTGGTGACGTACGCCAGGCGCATGCCGCGGGCCCGGGCGATGTCCAGCGACTCCACGGCGTGCTCGATCGCGGCCGGGCCGGCGTAGACCACCCCGTCCAGATCGAGCAGCGCGGTGTCGTACGCCGCCACCAGCGGGCGGTCGCTGTGGCCCGGGACCTGGGTGTCCGTCATGCCTGATCGTCCTCGTCACTCTCGTCGTTCGACTGTCGCGTCGCCTGGTCGGTGGCGCGCGTCGGCTGCTCGGTCGTGCTGTCCGCGGGACCGCCGGCCGCACCGCCCGACTGCGGTGGCACGTAGCCGGGCGCACCGGGCAGCAGCGGTCCGTACGCTCCGGCGCGGGCCGCCAGGGTGGCCCGGGTCTGCCGCAGGGCCGCCCGGTAGTGCTCGGCCTGCGGCCGCATCGCCACCGCCAGCGCCAGGTGCTCGGCCGAGGTCTCGAAGTCGCCCAGCCTGGCCGCCGCGATCCCCCAGCCGAACTGAGCGTAGTCGTCGGACGGGTCGGCCAGTGCCACCAGCCGGAAGTTCTCCATCGCCGCCGCGTACGACCCCGCGTCGTACTGCGCCCTGGCCAGCGACTCCCGGATGCTCTTCGAGTCCGGCTCGGCCGCCGCGGCCCGCGCCAGCAACTGCTCGGCGGCGGCCGGGTGACCCTCGGCCAGCAGCCGCTCACCGCGCCGGAACCACGCGTAGACGTCTCCCTGCGGCTCCCCACCACCGCCCCCGGCCGTCGACCGGTCCCCCGCGCCACCGGCCGCCGGCCCCTGCCCCGCTCCCTGCCCACTGCTCATCTCCGGCCTCGCTCTCGCTCGCCCCGCACCGCGCCCGCGCGGCCCGTCGGCCGCACGCCGGTGCCCCAGTTCGGTCTCAAGATCTCGGAACAACGGCATTCCCGATTACCATGCCCAGAATGAGTGCACCCAGTGCAGGAAACGGAGCGTTGGCTTCGCCTGGCGGCCCCGGCGATCCCGGGCACGTCGCCACCGCAGGGCTCTCCCTGTCGCCCTTCCGCGGGCTTCGGTACGTCCCCGAACGGGTCGGTACCCTCGCTGCGGTCACCTCCCCGCCGTATGACGTGGTGGACCCGCAGGGCCGGCTCGGACTGGAGACCGCCGACCCGCACAACGTGGTCCGGCTGATCCTGCCCCGCCCCGAGCCGGAGGACAACGGGGAGCGGCCCGACCGCGACACCCGCTACCGGCACGCCGCCCGGCTGCTGAAGAGCTGGCTCAACGAGGGCGTGCTCGCGCCCGACCCGCAGCCGGCCCTGTACGTCTACGAGCAGCGCACGCCCGACGACGGCCCCGGCGGCGAGCTGCTGCAGCGCGGACTGATCGGCGCCCTGGCCGTCAGCGGCCGCGAGGGCGGCGTGGTGCTGCCGCACGAGGACGTGATGCCCCGGCCGGTCGCCGACCGGGTCGGACTGATGCGCACCACCCGCGCCAACCTGGAACCGCTGCTGCTCACCTACCGCGGCAAGGGCGGCGCGTCCGCGGTCATCGAGCGGACCGTCGACCACGAGCCGCTGCTCACCACCACCACCTCCGACGGCACCCGCCACCGGCTCTGGGCGGTCACCGACCCGGGCGAGCTGGCCGAGGTCTCCCGCGACCTGGCCACCTGCCGGGCCCTGATCGCCGACGGGCACCACCGCTGGGAGATGTACCTGCGGCTGCAGCGCGAGCACCGCCACCTGTCCTTCAGCCCGTGGGACCGCGGCATGGTGCTGCTGGTGGACACCGCCCGCTACCCGCTGCGGGTCCGCGCGATCCACCGGGTGCTCTACCGGCTCCCGCTGGAGCGCGCGCTGGCCGCGCTGGGCGAGTCGCCCGAGGACGGCTGGCGGGTCCGCCGGATCGAAGGACCGCTGGACGGCGCCCTCGACGCCCTGGCCACCGCCAAGCAGGACGGCGGCAACGCCTTCGTGCTCACCGCCGGCGACTCGGTCTACCACCTGCTCACCGGTCCCGAGGAAGCCCTGCTGGACGCCACCGTGCCCAAGGACAAGCCGGCCGAGTGGCGCCGGCTCGACGCCACCGTGCTGCACGCCACGCTGCTGGAGCACACCTGGCGGATCCCGGACGGCCCCGACGACATCGGCTACCTGCACGCGGCCGCGGCCGCCGAGCACGAGGCCGCCCGCAGCGGCGGGACGGCCGTGCTGCTGCACCCGGTCGACGAGGGCGTGGTGCGCCGGCTGGCCGAGCAGGGGGTCACCATGCCCCGCAAGTCGACCTCCTTCGGGCCCAAGCCGGCCACCGGACTGGTCCTGCGAAGTCTCGAACTGGGCTGAGGCAGAACGGGCCGAGGCCCCGCCCATCGGGCGGGGCCTCGGCCCGTTCTGCAGGTGCCGGGGTCAGCGGCGGTCGTTGTCCTGGCGGCGCGCCTCGCGCAGCGCGTCGTCGACCTCGCCGTCCTCGGCCTCGTCGATCTCGAGGTCGTCCTCGTCGTAGTACTCCTCGACGTCCTCGTCGTCCTCGAAGACCGGCGCGCCACGGCGGGGCTCCTCGCGGGGCGCCTCGTCGCGCTCGTCCCGCTCGTCGCGCGCGTCACGGCGGTCGAGGTCGTCCTCGTCCTCGTCGCCGTACGGGCCGTCGACGTCATCGCGGTCGCCGCGGTCGCGGTCGTCCTCGTCCTCGTCGAGCAGCGCGTCGTCGTCCTCGTCCCGCACGTCGACGCGGTCGAGACCCTCCTCGTCCTCCTCGACGTCCAGCTCCGGGTCGAGGGCGTCCACGAACTCCAGGCCGTCGATCTCCGCGAGGCGCTCACCGGCGTTGGTGGTGCCCTCCGGGTCGGCCTCGGCGGCCTTCGCGAACCAGTCGCGGGCCTCGTCGGCACGGTCGGCGGCGATCAGCGCGTCGGCGTACGCGTAGCGCAGGCGCGCGGTCCACGGCTGGACCGCGTGCGAGGCCAGCTCGGGGCTCTGCAGCGTGACCACGGCGGCGTCGAACTGCCCCATGTCGGCCCGCGCACCGGCGGCGACCAGGCGCATCTCGACCTGACCCGCCTTGTCCAGCTGCTTGACCTCCGGCTCGCCGGCCATCGCCAGCGCCCGCTCCGGACGGCCCAGGCCGCGCTCGCAGTCGGCCATCACCGGCCACAGGTCCGCGCGACCGGTCATCCGACGGGCGGCGCGGAACTCGGTCAGCGCCTCCGAGTAGCGCTGCGTCATGTACGACGCGAAGCCGGCCGCCTCGCGGACCGAAGGCACGCGGGAGGCGAGGCGGAGCGCCACGCGGGAGTACTTGTAGGCGTCCTCCGGCTCGGTGTCGAGCAGGCGGGCGACCATGACGAGATTGCGGGCCACGTCCTCGGCCAGCGTCTTCGGCAGGCTCATGAGCTCCTGGCGCACGTCCGAGTCGATCTCCGCACCCGTGACGTCCTCGGGGATCGGCAGCCGGTGGACGGGCTCGATGTTGCCCCGGCGGTCGTCGTAGCCACCACCGTCGCGCTCATCCCGCCGGCCCTCGTAACGGCCACGGCTCTCGAACGAGCGCCCACCACGGTCACCGGACGGACGGTCGCCGCCACGGTATCCACCGCGGTCACCCGAGGGACGGTCCCCACCACGGAAACCGCCACGGTCACCCGAGGGACGGTCGCCGCCACGGTATCCACCGCGGTCACCGGACGGACGGTCGCCGCCACGGAAACCGCCACGGTCACCCGAGGGACGGTCGTCACGACGGAAGCCGCCACGGTCGCCGGACGGACGGTCATCGCGACGGAAGCCGCCACGGTCGCCGGACGGACGGTCGTCACGAGTGAAACCGCCCGAGGGACGGTCGTCACGACGGAACCCACCACGGTCGCCCGAGGGACGGTCATCGCGGTTGAAACCGCCCGAAGGACGGTCGCCGCCACGGAAAC
>NZ_BAAALF010000245.1:8662-10122 GCF_039528135.1 Kitasatospora nipponensis
GGAAACCGCCACGGTCGCCCGAGGGACGGTCGTCACGACGGAACCCACCACGGTCACCCGAGGGACGGTCATCGCGGTTGAAACCGCCCGAAGGACGGTCGCCGCCACGGAAACCGCCACGGTCGCCCGAGGGACGGTCGTCACGACGGAACCCACCACGGTCACCGGACGGACGGTCGTCACGGTTGAAACCACCGGACGGACGGTCATCGCGACGGAACCCACCGCGGTCGCCCGACGGGCGGTCGTCACGACGGAACCCACCACGGTCGCCCGAGGGACGGTCGTCACGGTTGAAGCCACCCGAGGGACGGTCATCGCGACGGAAACCGCCACGGTCGCCCGACGGGCGGTCGTCACGACGGAACCCACCACGGTCACCGGACGGACGGTCGTCACGGTTGAAGCCACCCGACGGGCGGTCATCGCGACGGAAACCGCCACGGTCGCCCGAGGGACGGTCGTCACGGTTGAAGCCGCCCGAGGGACGGTCGCCGCCACGGAACCCACCACGGTCACCGGACGGGCGGTCGTCACGACGGAAACCGCCACGGTCGCCCGAGGGACGGTCGTCGCGGTTGAAGCCGCCCGAAGGACGGTCGCCGCCACGGAACCCACCACGGTCACCGGACGGGCGGTCGTCACGACGGAAACCGCCACGGTCGCCCGAGGGACGGTCGTCGCGGTTGAAGCCGCCCGAAGGACGGTCGCCGCCACGGAACCCACCACGGTCACCGGACGGACGATCGTCACGACGGAAGCCACCGCGGTCGCCCGACGGGCGGTCGTCACGACGGAACCCGCCACGGTCGCCGGACGGACGGTCGTCGCGGTTGAAGCCGCCCGAGGGACGGTCGCCGCCACGGAACCCACCACGGTCACCCGAGGGACGGTCATCACGGTTGAAACCACCCGAGGGACGGTCCCCACCGCGGTACCCACCACGGTCACCCGACGGGCGGTCGCCGCCACGGTATCCACCGCGGTCGCCGGACGGACGGTCCCCACCGCGGTAGCCGCCGCCACCGGAGGGACGGTCACCCGAGGGACGGTCGCCACCGCGGTAGCCACCACGGTCGCCCGAGGGACGGTCATCGCGACGGAAACCGCCCTCGCCGCGGTCGTCCCGGCGCGGGCCGCGGTCGCTCGACCAGCTGCCACGGGAACGGGGCTCATGACCTCGGCCGTCGTCAGATCGGCGCTCGGGACGGTCCTGGGGCGGGTTCGACATCGCGGAGACTCCTCTACATCATCAGCTGCGCCGCTGGTCGGGCTGCAGGTGCGCCCAACGCGGCAGGGTGCCGGCCGCCTGGCCACACACCTTCTCTAAGTGTCAAGCATCAGCTCCGACCTCGCGCCTGGGGAGGAAGTGGAACGAGCTGATCGGTTCGGGGGAAAACAGTGCAGAAAATCGGTGCGGAAAAAACAAAAGGCCGCGGCCCCAGCGATTCGCTGGGGCC
>NZ_BAAALF010000245.1:10131-10262 GCF_039528135.1 Kitasatospora nipponensis
TGTACGGTACGTAAAACGTTGCGGCACTGACCCTACAACAGAAAAGCCCCCCATCCGGTGAGGATGAGGGGCTTCTCTGAATGATTGTTCGGCGGTGTCCTACTCTCCCACAGGGTCCCCCCTGCAGTACC
>NZ_BAAALF010000246.1:0-10135 GCF_039528135.1 Kitasatospora nipponensis
CGAAGTAGCCCAGTTCGGGGTGGTGCCGCTTGGCCTCCAGCTCGGTGACCACCACCACGGGCAGCACGACCTCGTGCTCCTCGAAGCGCGTCATGGCGCGGGGGTCGGCCAGCAGCACGCTGGTGTCCAGCACGTACGAGCGCCGGTCGGCCTTGCGGGACCGGTGGTCCCGGTCGAATCCGTCGGCCACGGCGAACCGGTCGTCCATGTGCGCGCCTCCTCGGTGAGCTGGAGCGTTCCAGCGAGTTGACGCTCTTGGTGGCAACCCTGTCAAGGGCCGCCGGCACCCACCGTGGAGACCGTGCCCGGGCGAGGCGGCGCGCCGCCCGGCCCGCTCAGTCCGGCCGCACGATCACCACGGCGCAGGGGGCGTGCGTCACGCAGCGCTGGCTCACCGAGCCGAGCATCGCCCCCGCGAAGCTCCCGTGCCCCCGGCTTCCCACCACCAGCAGCTCGGCGCCGCGGGCCGCGTCGACCAGCACGTCGGCCGGGTTCCCGAGCACCAGGCGCCGGCGCACCTCCACGGGCTGTTCGTCGCCGAGGACCTCGCCGAGTTCCCGCTCGAACCTCTGGCGGGCGACGTCCGCGTCGAGGTCCAGGGGCACCACGGGCGCGGACCAGCCGTAGGACGTCACGGTCTCCCACGCCCCGACGGCGTCCACCACTCCCCCGATCAGCTCCGCATGGCGGATCGCCCACCGGAGCGCCGCGTGCGAGGACGGCGAACCGTCGACGCCGACCACCACCCGTCGCGCTGCGTCGTTCCCACTCATCCCAGCTCACCTCGCCGTCCTCGCCGAACCGCTCTCCCTCCCACGCTGCGCCCATTGCGCCCGGTCGGCCAGAGGAGCACTCCGCCCCCCGAAGGCACCGGCCGGACCTCCGGCTCCCCGGCTGCGCCGAACGGCGTAGGCCGGCGGGCGGCGGCGACACCACGTAGCGAGCCTGGTGCATGACGTGTCTGCTCGTGCCGGTCTCGGCGTAGGAGGATCTTGATGAGTACTGCGGACGTGCCGGCGGACGACGCCGGCGGGTCGGGCAGAGCCCGGGCCACCGACACCGTCCGGGCGGCGGCGGGATCGAAGAAGATCACGTGGCTCACCCTGGCGCTGATGACGACCAGCTCGGTGGCGAGCCTGCGGGCCTCGCCCACCATGGCCGTGTACGGCCTGGCCTGCGTGTTCCTCTACCTGGTTCCCGCCATCGTCTTCCTGCTGCCCACCGCCCTGGTGTCCGCGGAGCTGGCCTCCGGGTGGAGCGGCGGGGTCTACAACTGGGTCGCGCAGGGGCTGTCGAAGCCGCTGGCCTTCCTCGCCGTCTGGTGCCAGTTCGCCATGACGATCTTCTACTACCCCAGCCTGCTCGCCTTCGTGGCCAGCACGATCTCGTACGTGATCAATCCGGCGCTGGCCGACAACGGCGTCTACACCGCGATCGTCATCGTGGTCCTGTACTGGACCGGCGTGTGGGTCTCCTCGCGCGGCACCAACGCGGTCGCGGGGCTGGCCTCCTGGGGCCTGATCATCGGGACGCTGATCCCCGGCACGCTGCTGGTCCTGCTCGGCTTCGTCTTCCTGGGGCAGGGCAACGCCTCCGCCGCGCCGATGACCGCCTCGCACATCTTCCCCGAGTGGACCGGCATCGCCAGCCTGGTGCTGATCGTCAACAACTTCCTCAGCTACTCCGGCATGGAGATGAACGCGGTCCACGTCAACAAGCTGCGCAACCCGGCCAAGGAGTTCCCGAAGTCGATGTTCCTGGCCATGGGGCTGGTGCTGCTGATCTTCATCCTGCCGGCGCTGGCCATCAGCTGGGTCATCCCGGCGGACCAGCTCAGCCTCACCGCGGGCGTCATGCAGGCGTTCGACGCCTTCTTCCAGTACTTCCACATCGGTTGGCTGGTCCCGATCATCGCCATCGCCCTGTGTGCCGCCTCGCTCGGCGGGATGCTCACCTGGCTGGCCGGGCCGTCCAAGGGCCTGCTGCTGATCTCCCGTCAGGAGGGCTACCTGCCGCCGTTCCTGCAGCGGCTGAACCGTCACGGCATCCAGCAGAACATCCTAGTCACCCAGGGCGCGCTCACCACGGTCATCGCCCTGCTGTACGCGCTGATCCCGGACGTCTCCAGCGTCTACTGGATCTTCTCGGTGATCACCACCCAGGTGTACCTGATCATGTATCTGCTGATGTTCCTGGCGGCCATCCAGCTGCGCCGCAAGCAGCCCGACCACCCGCGCGGCTACCGCGCCCCGCTGCTGACCACGCTCTGCGTGGTCGGCTTCGTCGCCTCGGCGCTGGCCATGGTGATCGGCTTCATCCCCTCCTCGCAGTTCGGCGGCAGCAGCGCCTGGGCCTACGTCGGCATCGTCGGCGGCGGGCTCCTGCTGCTCGGCGTGGTGATCCCCTTCGCGTTCCTCAAGGCGCGCAAGCCCAGCTGGCGCCAGCCCGACGCGGACATCGCCCTGGTGGACGGAGGAGCGGCATGAGTCCCACCCGGATGTGGTCCGAGCACCGGTGGATCTACATCGGCTCGATCGTGGTGCTGGTCGGCATGATGATCGCCGGACTGTTCACCTACACCCAGCAGAAGGACACCAACGAGGCCCACCGCAAGGCGACCCAGCTGAACGACGCCCTCGTCGCGGACGGCTTCGCCTCGCGCAACATCGGCAACATCGCCGACACCCTGGGCACCGACGGCGGCGTGGTCTGCACCGACCCCAACTCCGCGCTGAAGCGCGCCCTGTGGCTCGTCCAGCTCTCCAACGGCGCGGGCGGTCCCGGCCAGCGTCCGGTGATCGTCGACAAGCGGGTCCTGGAGGCCGGCGCCGAGGTGGTCAAGGTCTACTGCCCGGAGAAGCTGGCGGACTACCAGCAGAAGATCAACGACCTCAAGACATCGGACACCGTCAATGACTGAGAAGACAGCCGGCAGCGGCGGCACCGGCGGGAGCGGGACGACCGCCCGGCCCGACGACCTCGCCGCCCGGGTGGCCGCCCTGATGCCCCGGGCCACGGCGGAACTCGCCGAGCTGGTCGCGATGCCCTCGGTCGCGGACCCCCGGCAGTACCCCGCCGAGCACTGCCGGCGCACCGCCGAATGGGTCGCCAAGGCATTCGCCGAGGCGGGGCTTCAGGACGTCCGCCTGGTGCCGACCCCGGACGGCAGTCACGCCGTCCTCGGTCACCGCCCACCCCCGCCGGGCGCGCCGACCGTGCTGCTCTACAGCCACTACGACGTGCAGCCCCCGCTGGACGACTCCGCCTGGCACTCCCCGCCGTTCGAACTCACCGAGCGCGACGGCCGGCTGTACGGGCGCGGGTCGGCCGACTGCAAGGGCAACATCGTCATGCACCTCACCGCGCTGCGCGCCCTGGGCGACGACATCCCGGTGGGCCTCAAGCTGGTGGTGGAGGGCAGCGAGGAGCAGGGCACCGGCGGGCTGGAGGCCTACGTCCCCGACCACGCCGAGGAGTTGCGGGCGGACGCGCTCCTGATCTGCGACACCGGCAACGCGGCGGTGGGCGTCCCCACCGCGACGACCGTGCTGCGCGGCCTGGCCAACGTCGTGGTGACCGTCTCCACGCTGGCCGGGGACCTGCACTCGGGCATGTTCGGCGGGCCCGCCCCGGACGCCCTGGCCGCGCTGATCCGGATGCTGGACTCGCTGCGCGACGCCGACGGCGCCACCCGCGTCAACGGCCTGGACAGTGGCGGCAGTTGGCAGGGCCTCGGCTACGACGAGGAGCAGTTCCGCGCGGACGCCCAGGTGCTGGAGGGGGTCGGACTGCTCGGCTCGGGGAGCGTGGCGGACCGGCTGTGGGCGCGCCCGGCCGTCACCGTGCTCGGCATCGACTGCCCACCGGTGGTCGGCTCCGCCGCCGCCGTCCCCGCCCGGGCCAGGGCCCGGGTCAGCCTGCGGGTGCCTCCCGGCATGGACGCCGCGCTCGCCGCCGACGCGCTGGCCGCCCACCTGGAGGCCGCGGCGCCGTGGGGTGCCAGGGTCGAGGTGGAACGGGAGGGCACCGGCTCGGCGTTCCGTGCCGCCACGGACGGTCCGGCGTACGCCGCGCTCGACCGCGCGATGCGGGAGGCCTACGGCAAACCGGTCTCCTTCCTCGGCCAGGGCGGCTCGATCCCGCTGTGCAACGTCCTCGCCACCACCTTCCCCGACGCCGAACTGATCCTGATGGGCGTGGAGGAGCCCCGCTGTCTGATCCACGCGCCGAACGAGAGCGTCGAACCGTCGGAGATCGAGCGGATGGCCCACGTCGAGGCACTCTTCCTGCGCTACTACGGCGCGCGGACCTAGCGCGGATCCCGGAGGTTCCCCACCATGGCGCGCCCCTTCACCGCTGACGACTTCGCCGCCCGGATGCGCCGGGCCACCTCCGCCTGCACCGGCGCGGGGTTGTCCGGCCTGATCATCACCCCGGGTCCCGACCTCTTCCACCTCACCGGGTACCGGCCCGTGGCGATCACCGAACGGATCACCGCGCTGGTGCTGGCCCCCGGCCGCGACCCGGCGGTCCTGATGCCCACGCTGGAGCGTCCCGACGTCGAACGCTCCCCCGCCGCCGGGCGGTTGACCCTGACCGACTGGCCCGACGGCACCGACCCCTATCCCCTGCTCGCCTCCCTCCTGCCCGACCCGGCGGGGCGCTACGGGATCGCCGACACCACCTGGGCGCTGCACCTGCTGGGCCTGGAGGAGGTACTGGCCCAGAGCACGTACGCTCCGCTGACCCGGGCGCTGCCCATGCTGCGGGCGGTCAAGGACGAGGCGGAGCTGGCGCGCCTGGCCGCGGCGGGCGAGGCGGCCGACCGTGCCTACGGCGACATCCTCCAGGTGCCGTTCGCCGGCCGCCTGGAGACCGAGGTGGCCGCCGACCTCGCCGCCTCGCTCAAGCGCCACGGACACTCCCAGGTCGACTTCACCGTGGTCGGATCCGGCCCCAACGGCGCCAATCCGCACCACGAGGCCGGCGACCGCCGGATCGAACCCGGCGACACCGTCGTGCTGGACTTCGGCGGCCTGCTGGACGGCTACGGCTCCGACACCACCCGCACCGTCCACGTCGGCGCGGACGTCCCCATCGAGGTACGCAAGGTCCACGAGGTGGTGCGGCTCGCGCAGCAGACCGCCTTCGAGGCGGTCCGGCCGGGCGTCACCTGCCAGGAGATCGACCGGGTGGCCCGCCGGGTGATCACCGAGGCCGGCTACGGCGAGTACTTCATCCACCGCACCGGGCACGGCATCGGCACCACCACCCACGAACCCCCGTACCTGGTCGAGGGCGAGACGCAGGAACTCGTTCCCGGCATGTGCTTCTCCATCGAACCCGGCGTCTACCTGCCGGGCCGCTTCGGCGTCCGCATCGAGGACATCGTGACCGTGACCGCGACCGGAGGCCGGCGCCTGAACAACACCCCACACGAACTCGGGATCGTGGGGTGAGCACGGAAGGCGGCGGCGCCCCCACGGCGGCCCCCGCCCGGGCGGCCCCCGGAGTCCTGGCGGCGACCTGCGTCTCCGCCTTCGTCGTGAACGCGAACACCTCCGCGGTCAGCATCCTGCTGCCGGCCATCAGCGAGGACACCGGCACCTCGCTGGCCACCCTGCAGTGGGCCGTGACCGGCTACTCGCTGGTCGGCGCCGCCGTCATCGTCACCTCCGGCGCCCTGGGCGACGTCTTCGGGCGGCGCCGGATCTTCCTCGGCGGCCTGCTGCTGTTCGTGGCCTCGTGCGTCTTGATCGCACTGGCCGGCAGCGGCGGGCTGGTGATCGCCGGCCGCGCGATCCAGGGCGCGGCCGGCTCGACGATCCTGGCGTGCGGGCTCAGCCTGCTGTCGGCGGGTGTCACCGGTGAGGCCCAGATGCGATCGGTCTCGCTCTGGGGAGCCGCCTCGGCCGCCGGGGCCGCCGCCGGGCCGCTGATCGGCGGCGTGCTGGTGGACGTCTCCGGCTGGCAGGGACTCTTCTGGATCGACGCGGGCATCGCCGCCGCCTGCGTGCCGCTGACCCTGCGCACCGTCCCGGAGTCCCGCGACCCCTCGCGTCCGCGCTCGATCGACCTGGCGGGAACCGCCCTGGTCGCCGCGGTCCTGGTCCCGTTCGTCTTCGCCGTCACCGAGGGCGCCGACTGGGGCTGGCTCAGTGCCCCGACGCTGGCGTGCTTCGTGGTCTCGGCCGCGGCCGTGGTCGGCTTCGTCCTCGTCGAGCAGCGCGTGCGCACCCCCCTGATCGACCTGGCCCTGCTGCGCAACACCTTCCTCGTCGGCGCGAGCGTGGCCATCCTCGTGGTGGCCGGCTGCATCAACGCGCTCATGTACGTCTGCAGCCTGTACTTCCAGAACCCGGCGGGCCTGGGCATGACGCCGCTGGAGGCGGGCATCGCCACGCTGCCCGCGGCGGCGGGCATCGTGGTGACCGCTCCCCTGATCACGCCGTTCGTCGACCGGGTGGGCGCGCGGAACGTGATCGCGGTGGGCTTCGGGACCGCGACCGTCGCCTTCGCCGCGCTCGCCTTCGTCCACGCCTCCTGGAGCTACGCCGCGTTCGTGGCCCCGCTGGTCGTCCTGGCCGTCGGGCTGGGCCTGGCGAACGGACCGTCGTCCTCGGTGGCCACCGCCTGCGTCCCGGACGACCAGGTCGGCGCCGCCTCCGGGATCTCCAACATGGGCCGCTACATCGGCGCGGCCGTCCTCACCGCCGTGACCGCGGCCCTCTTCGACTCGGTCTACGGCCGGCACCAGGCGTCGGGCGCGACGGCCTCGGACGCGCTGGCGGCCGGGTTCTCCCGGGCGTCCATCGGGCTCACCCTCTTCTGCGCGTTCGGCATCGGCCTGGCGCTCCTCGTCGGCCGCCTCCGTCCCTCCGGACCGCCGAACGCCGCCCGGTACTCCGCGGCCGCCGCGGCGACCTCGCACACCGTGCCGACCGGACCGAGCGGGCCGACCGCGAGCCCGCCGACCGACGCGGCTCCCTAGCCCGGCGCGGATGGCGGGCCCGGCCCGGTCCTTGCGGTCAGCGGACGAGGCCGTCCCGGTCACCGCGGGCGCGTGCGGCCAGCACCGCGATGTCGTCGTCCGGCGCGGTCGGTGCGACCGTGGCCAGGACGTGGTCCAGCAGGTCCTCCAGGGAGGCGTCCGGTCGCGGGCCTCCGAGGCGGGCGAGCCGCGCCAGGGAGGCGTCGATGTCCTCGGTCCGCCGCTCCACCAGGCCGTCGGTGTAGAGCAGCAGCACCTGTCCCGAGTCCAGCGGGTGGACCACGGCCTGGTAGTCCCCCAGCCCCGTCCCCAGCGGCGGCCCGGTGGGCACCTCCAGCAGCTGCGCCGGGCGGTCCGGGGAGAGCAGGGTGGGCGGCAGGTGGCCGGCACTGGCGAAGGTGGCCCGGCGGCGGGCGGGTTCGATCAGGCCCAGCAGGCAGGTCGCGGGACGGGTGGCGTCGTTCTGCGCGGTGAGGTGGTCCAGCTGGCGCAGGATGCGGTGCGGCGGCAGGTCGGCGGCCGCGACGCCGCGCAGCAGCGTGCGGTAGGCGCTCATGTCCACGGCCGCCTCCACCCCGTGGCCCATCACGTCCCCGATGACCAGCAGGGTCCGGCCGAAGGAGAGCCGGATGCTCTCGAACCAGTCCCCACCCACCATCGCGGACGTGCCGCAGGGCAGGTACCGGGAGGCCAGCTCCAGGTTCGCGTGCGGGGTGCCCGGATCCGCCAGCAGCGCGCGCTGGAGCTCCATCGTCAGGTCCTGCGCCATGCCGTGGCGCCGGGCGTTGTCGACGCTGCGGGCCGCCCGGTCGGCCACGGCCTGCACCGTGTGCTGGTCGACGTCGTTGCCGAAGTCCCTGTCGTGGCGAGTGCCGTGCCCGGTCCGGAGCAGCGACAGGACCCCGATCAGCTGTCCTCGGGCCCGCAGCGGTACGACCAGCATCGCGGCGTCGCCGCCGCCCGCCTCACAGGGCCAGCCCTCGCCGGAGCCGCCCTCGCCGGCCGGGGCGCCCGATGGAGCGCCCGATGGGCCGGCGCCCGGCCGGACCAGGACGGCGTGCCCGCCCTCCAGGCACCGCGCGGTGGGGCATCCGGGCCGGTGCCGCACCCAGGCGCCGAGCGCCCCTGGCGCTCCCCGGTCCCGGAACGCGGGGGCCGTCTCCCGGGCCGTCCGTCGCGTGCGCAGCGGCCCCGCCCCGACGCCGGGCCCCACCGGAATGGCCTCGGGGGGCAGGATCTCCACGGTCGCCACCTGCGCGAACCGCGCGACCGCGAAGCTCGCCAGCTCCGCGCAGGTGGCACCGAGGTCCAGGCTCGTGCCGATGCGGTCGGCCGCCTCGTCCAGCAGGGCCAGCCGTTCCCGATCGGCCAGCAGGGCGCGCAGACCGTGGGCACCGCGGAGGGCCGGTGCCGGCGCCGGTGCCTGTGCCGCCTCGTCGCCGCCCCGGCCGACGCCCGCTCCGTCCGAACGCACCCGCACCTCCCTGGCCTGCCACCCGTCCCGGAAGAGCATCCCGCAGCCCTGCGACCCTGCGGCCGGCGCCCTCGGATCCCATGGCCGCGACCGCGTCGACACAGACCCGACGAACCCACGATTCCACGCACGCCTCCCCCCGGCCACCTGCCGGGACCGGGCCGTGCCGGCGGCCGGTGACCCGCATCCGGGATCCGTCGGCGAAGGGCTCCCGTCACGGGCTCGTCCCAACCCGGACAGCCCGCAAGACATCGGCGCCGGCCTTCAATAGCCTTCCGGCATGCAGAAGTTGGACGACTTCCTGGGCGCACTGTCCGGCCTCCTCGCGCAGTGCGGGGTGCGGGTCGGTCCGGACACCCTGCGGGTGATCGTGCTCGCGCTGGCGGCGACCGTCGCCCTGCGGCTGAGCTTCGGACTGGCCAGAACGGTGGTCGAGGCCGGCGGCTCGGTGCTGTCGTTCTCCCGCACCCAGATCGAGAACAAGTTCTGGCGCCAGGCGGGCAAGCTCACCACGGTCATCTCCTTCGTCCTGCTGGCCCTGGCCTACGGCCTCTACGGCCAGGACCAGTCGCGCCCGATCGGCGCCGCGCTGCTCGCCATGGTCCACGACCGGCTGGCCAAGGTGGTGCCGCTGGCGATCCTCACCCAGGTGGTGCTGCTCTGCGGTCTCTGGATCGCCTTCGGCCTGATCACCCGGGTGCCACCGCGGATCCTGGTGAAGCCGTTCCTGGCCCTGCTCGGCTTCCTGGGCGTCATGGCGGGGGCCACCGCCGACTCGGCGGGCGTGCTGCTGCTCACCCGGGGCCGACCGGTGCCCTCGCTCGTCCTCGCCGGCGCCACCATGGTGGTCGCCCTGCCCTTCCTGCTGCTCGGCGCCCAGCTTCGGGCCGCGCGCACCGGGCCGGCCCCCGTACTCAACGCCGTCGTCGTACTGATCGGATCGGTGATCGGCTTCAGCCTGGCCGGCGCCGTGCTCGCGAGCGTCTACGCGGGGGTGTACCGCACGACGTCGGTGACCGGCCTGCTGGCCTTCGACACCATGGTGTCCTCCGTGCTGGTCCTGGTGGCCTGCTACCGCTTCCGCGCCTACCTGGGCGAGGCGGAGGTCCCCGAGATGCTGCCGCGCTTCATCGACTTCACCCTCGCGGTCTCGGCCGCCGCGATCGCGGCCGCCCGGCTGGCCGACCCGAAGGTGACGCTGCCGGGGGTGCCGCCCTGGGTTCTCACCGTCGGCCCGCCCCTGGCGATCGCCGCCATGATCTTCACCGCACACCTGCTGCGGCTGGGGCGGGGCTCCGGACGGTGGTGGCTCTGCCTGGCCACCGCGCTGGCCACCAGCCTGCTGATCGGCCCGGCCCGCGATCTGATCGGTCATCAACTCGCGCCACTGGTGGAGCTGTTGCCACTGCCGCCGTGGTAGCGGCAGCCCGGGGGACGGGTCGGCGGTGCCGGCCTGCCGGTCCTTGCGTTCACTTCTCACTCATTGCAATGGCAGGGTACGACCGTTGCGTTGATGTTCAATCCATTGCAACAATTGAACGGGCCTGAGCTGCGATGATGCTGCCACTGCGCAACATGCTTGTTGCCCGAGTCTGGAAAGCAACGTAGCGTTTCCGTTGTCAGAAACAAGCGACGAGCACCGGAGAACACGATGCAGAAGTTCGACACCA
>NZ_BAAALF010000247.1:0-10127 GCF_039528135.1 Kitasatospora nipponensis
CGCGGCCCCCACCGCCCGGGCCGCGCTGGCCCTGCTGCCGGCCGCGGACCCGGCCCCCGCCGAGCTGCCGGCCGCGGCCGGGCTGCCGGCCGCGCGCCGGTGGCCGGCACCGACCCCGGCCGCACTGGCCGTCGGGCCCAACTGGTAGAGGTGGCGCATGACTACGGAGCTGTCCTCGTACTGGACCGATGCCGGGCTGCTCTCGCCCGTCCGGGTGGGCTCGCCGGTGGAGGAGGTGACCACCGACGCGGCCTGGCTGCAGGCGCTGCTGGCCGCCGAGGCCGCGCTGATCCCGGCCCAGGCCCGGCTCGGTCTGGTGCCCGAGCGGGCCGCCGAGGCGATCTCGGCGCTGGCCCGGGCCGAGCGGCTGCCGCTGCGCGAGCTCGCCGAGCGCACCCGCGGCGCGGCCAACCCGGTGGTCTCGGTGGTCCAGGCGTTCACCGCGGTGGTGGCCGCCGCGGACCCGCAGGCCGCCGACTACGTGCACCGGGGCTCGACCAGCCAGGACATCCTGGACACCGCCGCGATGCTGGTCACCCGGCGGGCCGGCACCCTGCTGCTGGCCGACCTGGACCGGGTGGCCGCCGCACTGGCGGGGCTGGCCGAGCGGCACCGCGACACCCCGATGGCCGGCCGCACGCTGGGCCTGCACGCGGTGCCGACCACCTTCGGGCTCAAGGCGGCCGGCTGGCTGCAGGCGGTCACCGACGCGGCCGGGCGGCTGCGGAGCCTGCTGGAGGGCGGCCTGCCGGTCGAACTCGGCGGCGCGGCCGGCACGCTGGCCGGGTACGTCGAGTACGCCCGAATCCACCAGGAGCAGGGCGTACCCGGTGCGCTGGACCCGCAGGAGTACGCGCGGCGGCTGATCGCCGGCTACGCGGCGGAGACCGGGCTGAGCGAGCCGGTGCTGCCCTGGCACGCGGTGCGCACCCCGGTCGCCGAGACCGGCAGCGTGCTGGCCCTGGTGACCGGGGCGCTGGGGAAGATCGCGGTGGACGTGCAGGTGCTCTGCCGCACCGAGATCGCGGAGCTGGCCGAGCCGGCGGCCGGCGGGCGCGGGGTCTCCTCCGCGATGCCGCACAAGCGCAACCCGGCGCTGGCCACCCTGATCCGCTCGGCCGCGCTCCAGGTGCCGCCGCTGGCGATGGTGCTGGCGCAGTCGATGGTGGCCGAGGACGAGCGCTCGGCGGGGGTCTGGCACGCCGAGTGGCTGCCGATGCGCGAGTGCCTGCGGCTGGCGGGCGGCGCGGCGCACACGGCGGTCGAGCTGGTCGAGGGGTTGCAGGTCTTCCCGGAGCGGATGGGGACCAACCTGGAGCTGACCCGGGGTCTGCTGGTCTCCGAGCGGATCGCCGCCGTGCTGACGCCGGTGCTCGGCAAGGACGGTGCCCGCAAGCTGATGGACGCGGCCTCGGCCGAGGCGGCCGAGCGCGAGGTGACGCTGGGCGCGGTGCTCGCCGAACACCCCCGGGCCGCCGAGCTGTTCGACGCCGGGCGGCTGGCCGACCTGCTGGACCCGGCGCAGTACACGGGGGCGGCCGGGATGCTGGTGGACCGGGCGCTGGCGCACTACCGGGGGCGACTGCACAAGTAGTGTCGCGCGGTGGGGGCGCCGGAGTGGTGGCGGGCGTCGGCTCAGGGCGTGCGGACGGCGGACAGGTCCAGGGCCAGCGTGCCCGAGGGCTGCGGGATCTCGCCGAAGTCGTCGTCGTCGCTCTCCACCACCAGGCGGTTGACGACCGCCTCCAGGGCGGCGGGCAGTCTCGGGTGCAGTCCCCGGTGGCTGCGGGCCAGGATGTCGCCGCGCACCTCGTCGGGCAGCAGCGGGCGCGGCGAGCGGATCAGCGGGCCGCCGGTGGGGCGCGGGCGGGTGGCGAGGTGCTCGGCCTGGGCGCGCCAGTAGGCGGCGTCCCGCGGCTCGCCCAGGTGCAGGTGGTAGAGGTGCAGGCAGTAGGCGGCCGTGTGGTTGCCGGAGCCGGCCGCGAACTGCCACCAGAACCTGGCCGCGTCCGGCCGGTCGGTGATGAAGAGCAGGCTGGCGAAGA
Source organism: Kitasatospora nipponensis (assembly GCF_039528135.1). Lineage (NCBI taxonomy): Bacteria > Bacillati > Actinomycetota > Actinomycetes > Kitasatosporales > Streptomycetaceae > Kitasatospora > Kitasatospora nipponensis. The sequence goes on from NZ_BAAALF010000247.1 coordinate 2,046, forward strand.
CCACCGCGCCCTCGGGGTGGATCCGGTCGTCGTTGACCAGCAGGTCCAGGGCCGCGGAGGCCTGCGGGGTGTTCAGCACCAGGGCGGCGGCCAGGGCCAGTTCGTGTGCCGCCTGCTCGTGCTCGGAGGGCAGCCGGGCGGGCGCGGCGGTGATCGGGCCGGCTCCGGGGGGCGGCACGCTCGGCGCGCCGCTGTAGACCCGGGCGGGTGCGCCGGCTCTGGGCGGGGGAGCGGTGCACCGGTAGCCGCGCAGCCAGGAGAGCAGGTCCGGCTCCGGTTCACGCCGGCGGTTCAACGCTCCCCCTGGGGCTCGGTGAGATCGGGCAGGCCCAGGCTACGGGCCAGGCGTCGGCGGGCGTGGCGCAGGGTGGAGCGCAGTGAGGGCAGTTGGGTGCCGAGGTACTCGGCGATCTTCTCGTCGTCCAGCTCCAGGCAGTACTTGAGCACCACCACGTCGTGCTGGCGCTCCGGCAGCTCCAGGATCGCGCTGAAGAGGCCGAGTTGCTCGGGCAGCCGGTCCAGGTCGGGCAGCGCCGGCGAGCCGGGCGGGGCGGCGATGTCGGGCCGTGCCGGCGGACCGGGCGGACCGGGCGGAGCGGCGAGGCCGGCCGGCGTGGCGAGCGCGCTGCGCGCCTCCGCGTGCAGGTTGCGGATCGCGGCGTCGAAGGCGGCGGTCTGGACCAGCGCGGGCCCGGGCCGGCCGGCGGCGGCGAGCCAGGCGGCCAGGTGCTCCTTGAGCAGGCGCCAGGCGTAGGCGGCCGGGATCTCCTGGCGCAGCGCGATCGCCCAGTTGCGCAGCAGGTGGCCCTTCATCACCTCGACCACCACGGCGGTGTCCTGCTCGTCGCCGACCTGGGTCCGGGCGAATCCCAGCCAGGCGCGCTCGTGGGTGGCACAGAACGCCTCGAAGGTCACCCGCAGGCGGGAACCCTCCGGTGCGGCCTCGCTGTTGTCGCCCACCGTCCGCCTTCCCTGGATTTCGCGGTTCTCGCTGCCCGACGGGTGACCCTGCACGGCACCATGGAAGCGCACCCGGGGCCGCGGAGCCAGTAGTGGCCCCGGGAAAATGCTACCGAAGGTAATAGTATGACTACTCGTCAGGTCGCCGGTGGGCGGCATCACGAAACGAGGCGGGGGATCGCATGACGGTCGACGAGACCGACCAGACCGAGGTCAATCTCGAACTGCACCGGGCCCATTCGGCCCGGATGTACGACTACTACCTCGGCGGCACCACCAACTTCGCCGCCGACCGGGAGGCGGCCGGCCAGGTCATCGCGGTCTTCCCGTGGGCCGAGACCGCGGCGCGGGTGAACCGCGGCTTCGTGCACCGCTCCACCCGGATGCTGGCCGCGGCGGGCCTGCGCCAGTTCCTGGACGTGGGCACCGGCATCCCCACCTCGCCCAACCTGCACGAGGTCGCCCAGCGGATCGCGCCGGACGCGCGGGTCGTCTACGCCGACAACGACCCGATCGTGCTCGCCCACGCCCAGGCGCTGCTGCGCAGTACGGCGCAGGGGCGCACCGCCTACGTCCAGGCCGACGTCACCGACCCGGACTCGGTGCTGGCGGCGCCGGGCGTGCGCGAGACCATCGACCTGGCGCAGCCGGTGGCCCTGAGCCTCAACGCCCTGCTGCACTTCGTGCCGGACGAGCGTGACGCGCACGGCCTGGTCGAGCGCTTCAAGGCGGCGCTGGCCCCGGGCAGCGCGCTGGTGCTCTCGCACGGCAGCCGGGACTTCGCGCCGGCCGAGGCCGAGCGGATCACCCAGGTCTACGCGGCGGCCGGCACCGCGGTGCAGATGCGCACCCGTGAGGAGATCGCCCGCTTCTTCGAGGGCTGGGAGCCGGTCGAGCCGGGCCTGGTCGCCACCCACCGCTGGCGCCCGGAGGGCGGGTCACCCGACCCGGGGGTGGCCGACGCGCACGCCAGCGCCTACGCGGCGGTGGCCCGCAAGCCATAGGGCCTGCCTAGCCGGCGACGGCGGTCAGGTCGGCGCTGACCGCGGCCAGCACCTCGGGGGCCGCCGGCGAGGGTTCGCTGAGGAAGAAGTGCCCGCCCGGGTAGGTGCGCACGGTGGCGCCGGCCCGGGTGGCGCTCTCCCAGCGCGCGAGGTCCTCGGCGCCGGTGAAGTCGTCCAGCCCGCCGAAGACGGAGATCGGGCAGTCCAGTTGGGGTCGGCCCTGGTCGTCGAAGGTGTCGCAGATCGTGAAGTCGGCCCGCAGCACCGGCAGGATCAGGTCGAGCAGGTCGCGGTTGCGCAGCACCTCCTCGGGCGTGCCCCCCATGGTGCGCAGGTCCTCGATCAGGTCCTCCTCCGACCAGCCGCCGCGCCCGCGCTTGGGGTGCACCGAGCCGGGGCCGCCGCTGCCGCTCACCAGCAGCCGGGCCGGCGCCGGGTCGCCGTCCCGCTGGGCCGCCAGCGCCACGCCGTAGGCGAGCAGGGCGCCCAGGCTGTGCCCGAAGAGCGCGTAGGGACGGTCCAGGTACGGGCGCACCGCGCTGTGCAGCCGCTCGACGGTCTCGCGGTACTCCGTCAGGCAGGGCTCCATGATCCGGGTCTCGCGTCCCGGCAACTGCACCGCCAGCACCTCGACGTCGGCGGGCAGCTTCTGCGCCCACTCCCGGTAGAAGATCGAGCCGGCGCCGGAGGGGTGGAAGCAGATCAGCCGCAACCGGGCCGCGGGGCGGGGCTGGTGACAGCGGACCCAGGGGTCGGCCAGGGGGGCAGGAGTGCGGGCGGCGGTCGGTGACAGCGGCTGCATCGGCTGCATCGGTGGGAACTCTCCGCAACGTGGAAGGGAAAGGGTGCCGGAGCTCGGCCCCGGCCCCTTCGGAGATTGGCAGCGTACTGCCTGTCGCACCGGCCCCGGGGCGGAGCCGGTGCGCCGCACGGGCCGTGGGGGGCTGCGCGCGGCCGGGCGCGGACCGTACGCTGCGGATCACAGGTCGGCCCGACCCCGCCTGATCCCATTCGGCCGAACCCGCACCCCCAGGAGCACCCGTGACCGACCGCCGCCCCTTTGATGGCCAACTGGCGCTGGCCGACCTGCACTCGGCGCTGGCCGATCCGGCCCTGGAGTCGATGACCTTCCTCAACGAGGTGGGGGGCCGCCACCCCGAGGCGCTCTCGCTGGCGGCCGGGCGGCCCTACGAGGAGTTCTTCGAGATCGAGGCGATCCACCGCTACCTGCGGCGCTTCGAGCAGTACCTGACGGCCGATCGGAACCTGAACCCCGATCAGGTCCGCCAGGCGTTCTTCCAGTACGGCCGGACCAAGGGGATCATCCACGAGCTGGTCGCCCGCAACCTGGCCGCCGACGAGGGCATCGAGGTCGACCCCGAGGCGATCGTGGTGACCGTCGGCTGCCAGGAGGCGATGTACCTGGTGCTGCGCGCGCTGCGCCGCGACGAGCGGGACGCCGTGCTCGCGATAGCGCCCACCTACGTCGGGTTGACCGGGGCGGCCCGGCTGGTGGACATGCCGGTGCGCACCGTGCGCAGCGGGCCGGACGGCGTGGACCTGGACGACCTGGCAGCGGTACTGCACCGCACCCGCGGCGAGGGTCTGCGCCCGCGGGCCCTCTACCTGCTGCCGGACCACTCCAATCCCTCGGGCCTGAGCCTGGGCCCCGCCGAGCGGCGCGCGCTGCTGGAGCTGGCGGAGCGGGAGGACCTGTTGCTGCTGGAGGACAACCCCTACGGCCTGTTCGCGGCCGCGAGCGCGGACCGGCCCAGCACGCTGAAGGCGCTGGACACCGCGCGCCGGGTGGTCTACCTCGGCTCGTACGCCAAGACCGGCCTGCCCGGCGCCCGGGTCGGCTTCGTGGTCGCCGACCAGCGGGTCACCGCGCCGTCGGGGGCGAGCACCCTGTTCGCCGACGAACTCGCCAAGCTCAAGAGCATGGTGACGGTGAACACCTCGCCGATCTCGCAGGCCGTGATCGCCGGCAAGCTGCTGGAGCACGAGGGCAGCCTGCTGCGGGCCAACGAACGGGAGATCGCGCTCTACCGCGACAACCTCGCCCGGCTGCTGGGCGGCCTGGCCGCGCTCTTCCCGGCCGGCAGCGGGGTGCACTGGAACACGCCCAAGGGTGGCTTCTTCCTGGTCGTCACGGTGCCGTTCAAGGTGGACGACGAACTGCTGGAGCGCTCGGCGCGCGACTACGGCCTGCTCTGGACGCCGATGCACCACTTCTACGACGGCCCCGAGGCCGCCTACCAGCTGCGCCTGTCGGTCAGCGTGCTGACGCCCGACCAGGTGGACGAGGGGGTCCGCCGGCTCGGCCGGCTGATCAACGACCAGCAGGCCTGAGCCGGGGGGCCGGCCGACCACCCGGGCGCCGTCCCGGGTGCGGCGGGGCGGGACATACGAACGGGGGACTGCCCGGTGTCCCGGCCCCGCTGCCAGGCTGGCGCCGTAGGAGCAGAGCGGTCGGCGGCGGCCGCGGTGCGCTCGGCGCGCACCGCCGGCGGGCGGTGCCCGCGTCGAGCTACGGCGCAGCGGGAGAGGGCAGGCAGATGGCCGAGCAGGTGCAGCCGGGTGGGACGACCAGCGGCTTTCGGGTCACCCCCGAGGAGGTCCAGACCGCCTCGGTCCAGGTGGACTCCACCGCGACCGCGATCCAGGAGCAGCTCGACGCCCTGAAGGCGTACGTGCGCACCAACGTCGAGACGTACTGGCAGGGCCAGGCCCACCAGGCGTTCGACCTCTACATGCAGGAGTGGGACGTCTACGCGGCGATGCTGCACGAGGCGCTCACCGGGATCGCCCAGGGCCTGCGCGGGACGTACGTCAACTACGCGCAGTCCGAGGACTCGGCGCTGCGGAAGATCGACCAGTTGCAGAGCGAGCTGCCGCCGCTGCGACTGGGCTGACGTCCCGTCCGCCGCCGCGCCCCGACCCCTTCGCGAGCCCCGAGGAGAACCCCCATGCCGCGCAACGACTCCACCTCGATCCTGGTCCACTCGCAGCTGGGCGAGGTCGGGCCGCGGATCCACGCCTCCGCCGAGGAGATCATCGCCGAGCTGCAGCGCCTGGTGCAGCTGCTCGCCCCGCTGAAGGACAGCTGGAACAGCAGCGAGGCGGCGGCCGACTACGAGATCCTCCAGCAGGAGTGGAACACCGCCGCCGAAGGGCTCTTCGGCCCCGGCGGCGTACTCGGCAACGTCGCCGCCGTGATGAACGTCAACTTCGTGAACTACTCGGACGCCGAGTGGGCCAACGTCTCCACCTGGCGCCACCGCTGACGTCCCGCCCGCACCCCGGCCCCGCACCGCCCCGAGAGGACCTGACAGCACACCATGGCCGACGAGTACTGCCGGATCACTGTGGTCGGCGAACGCAGACAGGTGGACCTCGCGGTCCCGGCCGGCGCGCCCATCACGGACTACGTGGACGACCTGGCCCGGCTGTGCGCGCTGGAGGAGAACGAACTGATGCCGCCGGCCTGGTCGTTGGCGACCGCGCTGACCGGGCCGTTCGCCCCGGAGCGCTCGCTGACCGAACTGGGCGTGGCCGACGGCCAGGTGCTCTACCTGCGCGACCTGCTGGCCGGCGAGCTCGAGGAGCCGGTCGTCCTCGACGTCGCCGAACAGGTCGCGCAGGCCACCGGCCAGTGGCTGGACCGCCCCTGGGACGCGACGGCGCGCGCCGCCACCGTGCTGTCGGGCGGCCTGCTCTGGCTGGCCGCCGCGCTGCTCGCGCCGGCTGTCCTGCGGCCGGTGGGCCTGCCGGGGCTGGGTGCGCTGGCGGCCGGCACCGGCCTGCTGCTACCGCTGCTCGCCTGGATCGCCGCGGAGCGCCGCTGGCCGGTGCCCGCGCCGCTGCGCCTGCTCACCGCGCTCAGTGCGGTGCCGGCCCTCGCGGTCGCCTGCTGGGCGCTGGTGACCGCCCGCTGGGCGCACCAACTGACCGCCGGCGCCCACCCGGCGCTGAGCCCGGCCGCCCTGGCCACCGCCTGCGTGGCCGGCGGGGCGCTGGCCGGGGCGTTCCTCGCCTACGCCGCCGCCAGCGGTGTCAGCACGCTCACCGTGCTGGCGGCCGCCCTGCTCTCGGCACTGGCCGCCGGCTCGCTGGTGGCGCTGCACGCCGACCCCGCGCAGTGCGCCGCGGTGATCGCGATCGTCGCCTTCCTGCTGCTGAGCGCGGCGCCCGCGACGGCCGGGCGGATCGTGGCGACGGCGTTCCGCCGGCACGGACCGGCCGACCCCGCCACCGACCCGGAGGAGGGCGAGCAGCTGCGGGCCGCGGTGCGCACCGCGATGGTGCTGCTGGCGGCCTGGGGCGGCGGACTGGCCCTGCTGCTGGGGGCGGCGATCGTGCTGCTCGGTGCCTCGCACACGGTGTACGGCTGCGCGACGGCCGGCTGCCTGGGGGTGGCGCTGCTGCTGCGGGCCGGATCCGCGAAGGTGGTCGTGGAGGTGGTGCCGGGCGCGCTGGCCGGTGCCGGCGGCCTCTTCGCCCTGCTGCTGACCGGCCCGCCGCAGCTGGGCTGGCCGGGCTGGACGGTGCCCGCCCTGCTCACCGCGGTGGCGGCGGCGCTGCTCGGCTACGGACTGCGCCGCCTGCTGCGCCGCGACCTGCGGGCGCTGCGCCGGCCGGCCTGGCTCGGCACGGCCGGCGCCGTGCTCGGGGCGCTGAGCATCCCGCTGATGCTGGCCGGGTTCGGGGTCTTCGGCCGGCTGATGGGCCTGGGTCGCCACCTGTGACGCGGCCGGCCCGGGCCCGGGCCGGCCGACGGGCCCGGACCGCCCCTCGACCCTTGCCGGGATCCCCTCCGGATCGCCTCGCACCGAACGGGTTCGGTGGCGGCCGGGACTCAGACCGCCGCGCCGGCGGGGCTGGACGCGCCGCCAGGCGTCCGCCCGCCGGTGCGGCCCGCCAGCAGGCCCAACTCGATGGCGGTGCGGGTCAGATCGGCCTTGTTGCCGACGTTGAGCTTGGACCGGATCCGCTTCACGTAGGTGCTCACCGTCGCCTCGGTCAGACCCATCCGGCGGGCGATCTGGGCGTGCGTGAGGCCCTCGGCCAGCCAGCGCACGGTCTCCAGCTCGCGCGGTGCCAGCACCCGCGGGTCCGGGCGGTTCAGCCGGCCGAGCTCCTCGCGCAGCCGCCCGGCCAGGGCGGGTGCGACGTGGAAGCCGCCGAGGCAGACGGTGCGCACGGCGATCCGCAGTTCGAGGTCCTCGACCAGCTTGGTGACGCAGCCCAGCGCGCCGGCCTGGACGGTCTCGATCAGCGCATGCGGCGCCGCGAAGTCGGAGACCACCACCACTCGGGCCAGCGCGGCCAGTTCGCGGACCTGCTCGACGACGTCGGGCTGGCCCGCGTGCGGACCGAACACGACGGTGTCGAGCCGCTCGCCCGCGTGGTCGAGCTCCTGCGGGCTCGGCGCGGTGGCCACCACCCGCAGCTGCGGACTGCGCGACAGCACCTGTTCCATGCCGTGCCGCAGCAGGCTGTGGTGCTCGACGATGGCTATCTGTGAAATGGCCGGCATGCCGTGCCCTACCTCCGGCTCGAAATCCCCGTTCCCCGCGGGCACAGCATGCCGTACGAACTGATGGACCGGCAGATCCCCGAGATGGCCGTTCGCGGGGTCGCGAATGGGTCGGGCGGAGTTCCCGGCGGATAGTCAAGTTTCTTTACAGATACCCGAGTTGCTGGTCAACTGCCTTGGGGTGAGCGGATCGGGGAGGACTCCGGGATGGGGTGTGACGCGAAGAGATTTGTTCCAAAGAGCGCAATCAGTTCACCTGCCATTCAGAATTGACGAAATGCCAGCACCCCCGGCGGCGGTATTGTCCGGGGCGTCACTGGGGAGATCTGGGGAGAGGTACGTGTCCGAGCGAGAAATGGCCGAGCCGACGACGTCCGAGGCGGGACCGGTGGCCGCCGGCGGGCGCAGCCGCAGTACCGGTCGCAGTGGCGGCGGTACCGGCGCCGCCGGTGGCGGGCAGGGCACAGCGGTGATCTACACCGCGGCCCCGGGCGCGGCGCTGGCGCCGGACTCGACCCCGGGCACGGTCTCGGCCGCGGCGGCCCCCGGCCCGGCGGTTCCGGTGCCCGGCCGGGCGGC
>NZ_BAAALF010000248.1:0-10084 GCF_039528135.1 Kitasatospora nipponensis
GTCGGGGTCCGGCGCTCCCCCGGGTGCGCCGGGCGGGCCGGCCGCCGCGGTCGGTCCGACGAGCACACCCGCCGCCGCGTCGATGCCCTCCCAGGCGACGGTCCCGGCGGCCTCCCCGCAGCCGACCCAGCCGGCCCCACCGACCCAGCCGGCCCCACCGGCCCCGCCGCCGGTGCCGGCCGCGGTCCCGGTCGTGGCTCCGGCCGCTTCCGGCGACGGCGACGGCGCCGTCCAGGCGGTCCTGGACCGCATCAACCAGGCGCGGGCCGCGCAGGGGCTCGCCCCCTACACCCTCGACCCGGCCCTGAACAGCAGCGCGGCCCTGCACAGCCGGACCATGTCCGCCGGGTGCGGCCTGTCCCACCAGTGCCCGGGCGAGCCGGACGTCGGTCAACGGGAGAAGGCCCAGGGCGTGCAGTGGAGTTCGGCGGGCGAGAACATCGGCGAGGGCGGGCCCGTGGCGGCGAACACGACGGCCGAGGCCACCCAGGCCGTGAGCCTCACCCAGAGCATGCTCGACGAGAAGCCGCCGAACGACGGTCACCGGCGCAACATCCTGAGCACCGCGTTCACCCACGTGGGCATCGCGCTCGTCCGCGACGGCTCCGGCACGGTGTGGATGACCCAGGACTTCTCCAACTGACGGGCCGGCGACGAGGTCAGCCGGTGAGGGAGTCCAGGGCGGCTCGCAGGCGCACCGAGGCCTCCTCCGCGACGGAGGTGAGGTCCGGGCGCCCCGTGACGGTGACCAGCAGGTGCGGGTCCATCGCCTCGACCAGGGTTCCGTCCTCGGTCGTGCGGACCACGACGTTGCACGGCAGCAGCAGCCCGATGTGCCGGTCCACCTGCAGTGCGCGGTGGGCGAGCGGCGGGTTGCAGGCGCCGAGGATCAGGTAGTCCTCCAGCTCCTCGCCGAGCTTGGCCCGCAGGGTGGCCTGGATGTCGATCTCGGTGAGGATCCCGAAGCCCTGGTCGGCGAGTGCGGCGCGCACCCGGTCGACGGTCTCGGCGAAGGGCAGGGCGAGGGTGGTGGAGAGGCCGTGGTCCATGGGTTTTCCTCCGGTCGATGGGTGGGCTCAGGTCGCTCGGTTGGCCCGTCCCGTTACCCCCTGGGGTATATCCAGAGTACGGGAACCAGCGAGCGGAGCGGCGCATTCCGACCCTGTCGGCGGCTGGCGCCGACGTCGTGGCCAGTTCGGAGAATTACCCCCAGGGGTATGATGACCTCAAGCGATCGATCCGGTGGTTCCGCCCCGGACGGGAAGGACCCCACCATGTGTCGTCGAGTGACGTGCAAGCAGTGCGGCAAGGCCACCTACTCCGGGTGCGGCAACCACGTGGACCAGGTGCTGGCCGGCGTGCCCAAGGCGCAGCGGTGCGGTTGCCCGCCGGCGCCGAAGCGGTCGTGGTGGCCGTTCGGGGGGCGCTGACGGGAGGGCGTCGGGGTGCGGTGGGGATGGAGAGGCTCCCGGTCGTCACCCGAGGGCCCAACCGCCCACCCTCGCCGCCGCCTTGGCTGCCCTGCGCGGGCCGCCCGCGCCGTGCCCGGCTCAGGCCGGGCTCAGGCCGGGCTCAGGCCGGGCTCAGGCCAGGGCGAGGAACAGCTTCTCCAGCTCGGCCTCGCTCATCGGTGCCCCGCCCTGCTCGGCGTCGGCCAGGCACTGCCGCATCCCACTGGCCACGATCTTGAACCCGGCCCGGTCCAGGGCCCGCGACACGGCGGCGAGTTGGGTGACGACGTCCTTGCAGTCCCGGCCCGCCTCGATCATCGCGATCACACCCGCCAGCTGCCCCTGCGCCCGGCGCAACCGGTTCAGCACGGGCTTGACCGCCGCCTCGTCCACCTGCATCTCAGCCTCCTTCGATCCTTTCACTGTACCCCGGTGGGTATCCGGGCCCGATGGAGATGCGGCCGTCGTCGCCCTGGGCCGATGACCGGGCGGCTACCGGGCCTGTCGCCGGTCGTGGGACGGCGGTTCGGTGGCCGCGGACAGTCCGATGTGGTCGCGCAGGGCCTCGCTGCCCAGCTCCGTGACGGCGAGGGCACGGGTGGTCCCGATCCGGGTGACCCACCCCGCGGCCAGGGCGTGCCCGCAGAGGGCGGCGCCGACGGCCCCGCCCAGGTGCGGGCGCCGTTCGGTCCAGTCCAGGCAGGCGCGGACCAGTGGTCTGCGGGAGGCCTCGGGCAGGGCGATGCCCAGGTCGTCGAGCCAGGCCGCCCCCTGGGCGGTGAGCGACGGGTCGCTTCCCCAGGCCAGCAGGCCGCGGTCGGCCATCGAGTCGGTGACGGCCAGGCCCAGTTCCCCGGCCAGGTGGTCGTAGCACAGCCGCGCCCGGGCCAGCGCCCGCCGGCGTCCCGAGCCCGACAGCGAACGGGGCTCTGCGGTGCGGTGCGGCGCGAGCGCGGCGAGGCTCTCGATCAGGGCCAGCACACGGGGATCGGTCATCCGCAGGTAGCGATGGCGTCCGTGCCGTTCCTCGACGAGCAGTCCGCCGCGGACGAGCACGTTCAGGTGCTCGGTGGCGGACGAGGCCGCGACGCCGGCACGGCGGGCCAGTTCCGTGGCCGTCCAGGCCCGGCCGTCCAGCAGGGCCAGGCAGAAGTCCGCCCTGGTGCGGTCGGCCAGCAGCCTGGCCACGGCGGCCAGGTCCACGCCGATGTCCCGGCCCTCGCGCTGATGGTCCATGCCCCGATTGTCGTCGATCTCGCTTCGGGTCGGACCGAAGCGTCCGCGCCGTAGCGTCCCGTACCGACCGGGGCCACCGCGCCCCGGGCCCGCCCCCTTCCGCCAAGCCCCCAGGGAGTCTCATGCCCGCCACCGACAGCACGCCTCCGACCCGCTGGGCCGGCATCGGCCTCACGGTCACCGACGCCCCGCAGCCCAGCGAGGTCTCGCTCATCTCCGATGCCCTGGACCGGTTCAACGTCGACGCGACAGCCATCGACGACCGCCGCCCGCTGGCCGTCCTGGTGCGTGACTCCTCGACCGGAGGGGTGATCGGCGGTCTGACCGGTCGCACCTCGCTCGGGCTGTTCTTCCTCGATCTGTTCTTCCTGCCACGCGAGTTGCGCGGTGGCGGCCTGGGGGCCGAGATCCTGCGCCGGGCCGAGGGCGAAGCCCGTGCGCGCGGCTGCCGCACGGCGGTGCTGTACACGATCACCTTCCAGGCCCCCGGCTTCTACGCGCAGCACGGCTGGCGCCGCCTGGGCGAAGTCCCCTGCGACCCGCCGGGCACCGGCAGGGTCTTCATGACGAAGGACCTCGACCCGCCGACGATCCCCTGACCGCGCGCCGCCCGCAGGGCCCGCACCTGGGGGATCATGGGGGCCCGGCCCGCTGTTCCCCCGGAGTCCAGATGCCCGCCCACCGTGACCACCCGCCGCAGCCCGAGGGGCTGTTCCCGCTCAGCGACCTCGATCCGCCCGCCGCCCGGCGACCGGCACCGGGGCCGGGGCCGGTACGGCCCGTCACCGCGGCTGCCGCGCGGCTGCTGGACGTCCAGGAGATCTACGCGGAACCCGAGGCGGCCCGCTCCGCGTGCGGCCGACAGGTCCTCGACCGCTTCCCCCGGGCGCGGCTGATCACCGTGGACTCCCACTGGCGCATCCCCCACCTGCACGGCAACGAGGGGAACGTCGAACGGTGGGTGCGCACCAAGACCGGGACGCTGGTGCTGGGAGTCCGCAAGAGCCTCACCGTGCGTCCCAACGGCCGGTCGGCCGACTGGATCGCGCCGGGCCTGTCCAACGGGTGCGCGATGGCCTGCGCGTACTGCTACGTGCCCCGGCGCAAGGGGTACGCCAACCCCGTCACCCTGTTCACCAACACCGAGGCGGTGCTCCAGGCCATCGGGCGGCACGTCGCGCGCCAGGGCCGCAAGCCCGAGCCGAACCAGTGCGACCCCACCGCCTGGGTCTACGACGTCGGTGAGAACGGCGACTGCTCCGTGGACGCCCTGCTCTGCGACGGCACCGCCGACCTGGTCACGGCGTTCCGGCGCTGGCCGAACGCCAAGGCGTCCTTCGCGACCAAGTTCGTCAACCCCGCCCTGCTCGACCACGACCCCCGCGGGCGGACCCGGATCCGGTTCTCGGTGATGCCCCCGCAGGACTCCCGACTGCTGGACGTCCGCACCAGCCCGGTGGCCGAACGGATCGCCGCGGCCGGTGACTTCCTGGAGGCCGGGTACGAGGTGCACTTCAACCTGTCGCCGGTGGTGCTGCGCCCCGGCTGGGAGGAGGCCTGGGCGGACCTGCTGCGCCGGATGGACGACGTGCTGCCCGCCGCCGTGAAGGCGCAGGCCGCCGCGGAGGTGATCATGCTGACGCACAACCGCGACCTGCACGAGGTCAACCTCGGCTGGCACCCCCGGGCCGAGGACATGCTCTGGCAGCCCGCCCTGCAGGAGACCAAGCTCTCGCAGAACGGCGCCCACAACCTGCGCTACCGCGCCGAACTCAAACGGGCCGCCGTGGACCGACTCGGCGCCCTCGTCCGCGCGCACGCACCCTGGCTGCGCATCCGTTACGCCTTCTGATCCGGCCTGATGCGAGGTCAGGGGGCAGGTGGGTTCCGGCCATTAGTGTTTTCATCATGTGATAGACCTTCACATCGTGTTCCCACTAGGGTGACCCTTTACTCGACAGTGAGACGTTCTTGGTCATCGACAACTGTCAACCGGGCTTGTGGAGGGGACTGGTGGATGTGAACGACCGAATCCGTGCCGTGTGGAGCCGCAGGACGACGACGGCATTCGTGCGCAGCAGGATCGCCGCGACCGTGGGCGCCGTCGCCCTGCTCGCGGCTGCCCTCACGGGGGCGGGCGCCGGCACTGCGGGCGCCGCGACCGCGCCGGCGGTCGCCTCGGTGGCCCGGCTGGGCGGGTTCAGCTGCCCGGGCACGCCGGTTCCCACCGGGTACGTCATCACCATGTTCGACAAGGGCGGTTGCAACGGCGCGGGCGCCTGGCTGCAGCAGCCCGCGCGGGACGGGATCTGGACCTGCTCCGGCTCGCCCGTGGTGTCCGGATACGTCATCACCAACTACGACCCGACCGGCTGCGCGGGCGTCGGCGGCTGGCAGCACCGGCTGGTCCGCAACGGGATCTGGACCTGCCCCTACTCGCCGATCCCGGCCGGCTACCGCAGCACCACCTACGACGCCACCGGGTGCAACCACCTCGGCGCCTGGTACACCATTCGCGCCTGAGGTTCCGCGGGCCCCGGGGGTGGGGCGGGAGAAAAAGGGCGGCGCCGCACCGGGGACGTGCGGTAGTGTCCGGGCCGCCCGTCGGTCGTGCCGTGTACGACCGTCCTCGCAGCAAGGAGAGAGTCATGCGCCGAAAGCTCGGAGTAGTCGCGTTGACCCACGCCCTCTCTCTGGCCTCCGAGGACCACTGTGACCGTCACACCCCTGAACCTGGGCATCCTGGCCCACGTCGACGCAGGTAAGACCAGCCTCACCGAGCGGCTGCTGTTCGAGCACGGCGCCCTGGCCGCGCTCGGCAGCGTCGACGAGGGCAGCACCACCACCGATGCGGGTGAACTCGAGCGCGAGCGCGGGATCACCATCCGCACGGCCGTCGCGCCGCTGACCATGGCCGGCCGGCGGGTCAACCTGGTGGACACGCCCGGCCACCCGGACTTCATCGCCGAGGTCGAGCGCGCCCTGGCCGTCCTGGACGGGGCGGTGCTCGTGCTGTCCGCCGTCGAGGGGATCCAGGCCCAGACCCGGGTCCTGATGAAGTCGCTGCGCCGGCTGCGGCTGCCCACGGTGATCTTCGTGAACAAGATCGACCGCATGGGCGCCCGCGAGAGCACGCTGCTGGCGGAGCTCCGCCGTGGCCTGGCGCCCGCTCTCGTCCCGCTCGGTTCGACCGTGGGGATCGGCACCCCGGGCGCCCGGGCCGTCCCACTCCCGCTGGTCGACGGGCAGGGGGAGTCGCCGGTGGCCGCCGTTCTCGCGGAGCACGATGCGGCCCTGCTGGCCCGGCTCGTGGACGGCCCGCCGCCCACCGAGGCGCAGGTCCGCGAGCAGCTGGTCCGGCAGACGGCCGCCGCCCTGGTGCAGCCGGTCCTCTTCGGCTCCGCGCTGAGCGGCGCGGGCGTCGATGAACTCGCCCGGGGCATCGCGACGTTGCTGCCCTCGCCCGCCGCGGACGGCCAGGCCCCGGCGAGTGGCACGGTCTTCGCCGTCGACCGGACGCCGGGCGGGGAGAAACGGGCGTACGTCCGGCTCTTCGCCGGCCGGCTGCGCGAGCGGCAGCGGGTCACCCTGCACCGGGACGAGGCGCAGGGCACGACCACCCTCGGCGGACGGATCGCCCGGCTCGAGGACGTGGGCGAGGCGGGCGGCGGCGCCGAGCAGGGGCGGGGGCTGCTCACCGCCGGCGGGATCGGGATCCTGCGGGGCCTGCCGGGCATCCGGGTCGGCGACCGGATCGGTGCCGGCCACCGGGACCGGCCGCCCGCCCGGTTCGCCCCGCCGGGGCTGGAGGCCGCGGTGCGCGCCCGCCGCCCCGAGCAGCAGGGCGCCCTGCACGCCGCACTGGGCGCCCTCGCCGACGAGGACCCGTTCATCAGGACCCGCACCGCCGCCGACGGGAGCCTCTCGCTGCTGCTGCACGGCGCGGTCCAGCGCGAGGTCCTCGCGGCGCGCCTCCAGCGGGAGTTCGGCGTCGAGGCGGAGTTCGCCCCGGTCACGCCCGTCTACCGCGAGCGACCGCTGGGGACGGGCGCGGCGCTGCGCGAACTGGGTCCGGGTCCCGACGGGTTCTGGGCCACGGTCGGCCTGCGGGTCGAGCCGGCCCCGCACGGTTCGGGGATCCGCTACGCGCGGGAGACCGAGTGGGGAGCGCTGCCGCGGGCGTTCCACCGGGCCATCGAGGAGACGGTGTACCTGAGCCTGCGCCAGGGGTTGCTGGGCTGGGAGGTCACCGACTGCGCGGTGACGGTGACCCACGCGGGCTGGGCCTCCCCGCTGAGTACCGCCGCCGACTTCCGCCGGCTCACACCGCTCGTCCTGCTGCGGGCCCTGAGCCTGGCGGGCACGCGGGTGTACGAGCCGTGCCGGGAGGTGGAGGTCGAGCTGCCCGAGGACACCGTCGGGGCGGTGGCCGCGCGGATCGCCGTCCTCGGCGGCATCGTCGGCGCCGCGCGGGAGAACGGCGACCGGTGGACCCTCACCGCCGAACTGCCCGCCGCCGGGATGCAGGAACTCGGTGAGGCCCTGCCCGGCCTCACCGGCGGCGAGGGCGCGCTGTGGTCCCAGGCCGGCCCGGACCGCGCGGTCCGCGGCCCGGCACCCCGCCGGGTGCGGACCGACGGCAACCCGCTGGACCTTGAGGAGTACCGGCGCTTCCTCGCCGACCGGTCACTGAGCGGTCGTTGAACGGTCCTTGAACGGTCGGCGAGCCGGCGAGTGACCAGGTGAGCGCCCGTGCCGCCCGTCCCCCTGCCTCGACGGCGGGGGGCGGGGGGGGCGGGCGCTCAGGTGCCACCAGTGGCCCGGGCGCGCCCGAGGTCGGCTCAGGTGAGCGGGCGGATCCGGGCGGTGTCGAAGAGGTCGAGCACGCGCGGCAGCGGCCCGGCGTCGTGATGGTGCAGGGCGGACCAGAAGAGGTCGCCGGGCAGGGCGTGGCGCGAGGCGTAGACGCGGTAGGCGTAGCGCAGACCGTCGATGCCGGTCAGCTCGACCAGCCAGCAGTGGTCCGAGGAGCAGGGCGGCGGGTCGTCGCCGGGGTGCGGTTGCCCGTCGGGGTGGTGGTGCGGTGGCCGTGGCAACAGGTCCCCTCCCGGGCGGCGGATGGCGAGGCGTCTCGTCGGTGAGACCGCCCGCGGACCCGGAAGGTTGTGTTCCGATCCGGCCTCAGTGGCTCTGGCCGGTGTCGTCGGGGAGCGCGAACAGCCAGCGGTCGAGCATGACTTGGATCTCCGCGAGGATCGCCGGGTCGCCCTCCTCCCGGTGCCGGAAGGCCTCGTTGAGCAGCCCGCCGACGGTCGTGACCACCAGCTCGACCCGCAGCGCGAAGGCGGGGGAGTCGGGCAGGCCGTAGTGGTCGACGAGGACCGCGCGGATCGCGTCGGCCATCGTCCGGTCGCTCCGGTCGTCGTGGGCGCGCAGCGCCGGCAGGGGCGGTCCGTTGAACCAGAGCTGGCGAAAGCCCGCCTGCTCGCGCCGGAAGCGGACCTGGGCGGCCAGCAGCCGCGCGGCCAGCGCGCGCGGGTCGGCCGGCAGTGGGGCGGACAGCTCCTGGGTGATCAGCACGGTGAACTCGTCGAGCCACTGCACCGCCAGGCCGAGCACGATCGCCTCCTTGTCCGGGAAGAAGCGGTAGAGCACGCCGACCGAGACGCCGGCCTCGGCGGCGATCAGCTTGGTGCCGATCTCCTGGTAGGGCCGCTCGGCCAGCAGGCGGGCGGTGGCCGCCAGGATGCGGGTGACCTTCTCGCGGCTGCGGGCCTGCTGCGGTGCGCGCAGCACGCCGAACGGCGGCGCGGGCGGGGCGGTGGGTGCGGGTGGATCGAGGGCGGGCACGGCGCTCCTTGACAGGATGTCAAACGTGAATCAGAGTCTAGTTCATGTTTACGAACGGGGGAGCGGCCGCGGCGCCGCTGGGAAGCCGCTTTCGACTGCTCTGGTCCGCCGTCACGGTATCGAGCCTCGGCGACGGCATGCGCTTCGTGGCGCTGCCCCTGCTGGCCGCCAGGCTCTCCGGCGACCCGCGCGACCTGGCCCTGGTCGCCGCCGCCGAGCAACTGCCCTGGCTGCTGCTGAGCCTGCCGGCCGGGGCACTGGCCGACCGGGTCGACCGCCGCCGGCTGCTGGTGACGGTGGACGGGCTGCGCGCGGTGCTGGCCGCGGCCTTCGCGGTGGCCATCGCCGCCGACGCCGTCACCGTGCCGCTGCTGGCCGTGGTGGGCTTCCTGCTCGGCTGCGGGCAGACGTTCTACAACGCGGGGTGGGCCGGGGCGGTGCCGGCGCTGGTCGCCCCGGCCGACCGGGCCCGCGCCAACGGTCGGCTGCAGGCGGCCGGGCTGGTCACCGACTCGCTGCTGGGCGCCCCCCTGGGCACGGTGCTCTTCGGCCTCGCGGCGCTGACGCCGTTCGCGGTCGACGCGCTCTCCTTCGCGACGGCCGCGCTGCTGGTCCTGGGCATCCGCGGCGGCCTGGCCACCCCGGCCACGCCGTCCCACGACGGACCGGCACCCCAGGACGGACCGGTGCCCCGGCGCGCGGCCCGCGGTCTGGGCGGGCTGGTCGGCGAGGCGGCCGAGGGGGTGCGCTGGCTGGCCCGCCACCGGCTGCTGCGCGCCCTGTGCCTGACCGCCGGCGGCAGCAACCTGGTCTTCGGCGCGGTGATCGCGATCCTGGTCCTCTACGCCCGCCAGGTGCTGGGCCTGGGACCGCTCGGCTACGGCCTGCTGGTGGTCGCCTTCGCGATCGGCGGGGTGCTCGGCTCGGTGGCCGCGCCGCGGATCGCCGCGCGGCTGGGCACCACCGGCGCGCTGCTCGCCGGGACGCTCGGCGCCGGTGCCGCGCTGGCCTTCGCGGGGCTGAGCGACTCCTGGCCGCTGGCGGGCCTGGGCACGATCGGGTACGGCGCGCTCTCGATGTCCTGGGGCGTCACCGCGGTCTCGATCCGGCAGAACCTGGTCCCGGCCGACCTGCTCGGGCGGGTCAGCATGGCCTACCAGATGGTGGCCAACGGCAGTGTGGCGGTGGGCGCGGCGCTGGCCGGGGTGGTGGCGCACGCGTTCGGCCTGCGGGCGCCGTTCCTGGCCGGGGCCGCCCTGATGGCCGTCACCGGGCTGCTGACGGCCCGGATCGTGCGCCGCCGTCAGGCCGCCGCGACCCCGGGGCAGGAGGACGCGCCCGCGGCGCCGGCCCCGGCCGCGGTGCCGACCGCAGCGCCGGCCGCGGTGCCGGCCGCGGTGCCGCCGGCGGCCGAGGCGGTCGCGACGTTGTCGGACGGGTCGGTGACGGAGCCGTCGGCGATCCTGGTCCAGAACCGGTGCACCTGCCCGGTGTGCCTGAGCAGCTCGGCGACGTCCCACTCGGGGCAGCCGGCCACCCGCGCGGTG
>NZ_BAAALF010000249.1:0-9991 GCF_039528135.1 Kitasatospora nipponensis
AGCTCCAACCGCCCGGCTACGACCAGTGGATGACCCCGGCCGCCGGCTTCGACCCCGAGCGGGTCGCCACCGACACCAGGCTCGGCCCGCAGGCCCTGGACCTCATGCGACGCCTCGCCCGGCTGCGCCCCACCTACGGGCCGAAGATCCCGCTGCAAGCCGCGTGGCTGGACATGGCCCTGGACCGTGGTGTCCTGCGCGTGTGTCACGCGGACGGCAGCGTCGGGGACGTGCCCGCCGGCGAACTGGCGGGCCTGCTCGGCGCCTCGGCCGGGGTCACGGACGTGCGCGACGCGGTCCACGAACTCCACGCCACCGGCATGCTCCTGGTCGAACCGGACGGCGAGGACGACACCGTGCTGCGCGTCGTCGTCGGCAGGCCCGCGAAGCCCGGCGATCCGTGGCTGTTCGGCGGCGACACCGCCGGCGACCTCATGCCCGGGACCGGCATCCCCGACAGCCTGCAGTCCCTCGGGCCCGAGTAGCTCGCGGCTCTTCGCCGCGCCGGTGCCGTCGGCCGTGGCCGTCACGAGGAATGGCGACAGGTTGAGGAATTCCTCGATCCGGGGGTGGAGCGTGCCGGGCACCTTGGCCGCGACCCGCGGTTTGGGTTCACCAAAGTTCCGCCGGAACGGTGGCGGATCCGGCAGTGCGCGATGCTCATGTGGCGTTCCGGCTCCCCCTGGATGCATACGCGCCGAATACGGAGGTGTCGAGATCCTTGAGGGACTCCAGTACCAGAGTGGCAATCGCCAAGCGAGGATCGCTGCGGTCAGCGGCCTCGGGAACGGCGACGACCGTCATCTGGGCTGACACGCCGGCAAGGATGCCGTTGAGCGAGTCCTCGATCACCATGCATTCGTCGGGTGACGCGCCGAGGGCGGCGGCCGCGCGGAGATAGGCGCCCGGGTGGGGCTTGCCGTGTTCGTCGTCCTCGGTCGAGAACACGGCATCGAAGGATCGGTCGAGGCCGGTGCTCGCGAGCGCCTGCCGAATCACCGACTCCGGCGAAGACGACACGACGGCCATCGCCCTCGATGCACGCGCGCACGCCGCGACGGCGTGTTCGGCGCCGGGTTTCAGCGTCACTCCCTCCAGTCCACGGCACACGGCGGCCACGATCTGCTGCTCGACGTCGTCGGGGTCGGCTTGAAGGGTGGCCCGGTCGAACCAGTAGGCCACCATGTCCCTCTGCCGCAGCCCGCGCGTCGCCGCCTGCATCTCCGGTGTGAGGTGCAGGCCGAGCGGACCGAACACTTCACGTTTTGCCGCGTCCCAGATCGGTTCGGAGTCGATCAAAAGGCCGTCCAGGTCGAACAGGACAGTCGGTTGCATCGGTTGTTCCTTCGTTGGTGATCACGCGCGGACGAGACGATTCGCTGCCCCACCGTGCATGAGCAGATGGTGCTGTGGCCGATGACGATGCTCATGGGCCGCCGGCTGGCCCGGCGGCGAGCGTGAACCGTCCCGAGGTGGGCTCGTCGGCCCAGCCCCGGTCGGTCAGCCGCTTCATCTTCGACCGAACTCCTTTGACACTTGCCGGGACCGTTTCCCGTCCGAGTACGGCAGTGATCTCCTGACAGGGCATCACTGACTTCCCGCCGGATGCTTCTTCGGTGAGCGTGGTGAGGATGCGCTGGTCGTGGGCAGCGAGCGCGGCCATGGCAAGCGCGGGACGCCACACCGGGACGATCGAGCCCCACCGCGCGGCCATCGGTCCGGCAGGCTCAGCGAGTACCCGGTCCGCCACCTCCCGAAGCTCCTCCACACGCTCACGCGCGGCCAGTTCCCGCTCCTCCGGGAGACCCACCGCCGACGCCATCCCGGCACCTCCACCGACGAGACTACCCAACGGCCCGAGTATGCCTCGCCATTTCGGCATCATGCCTGAACTGCGGAAACCCGCCGATCAAGTTCGGTGCGACAACGGCTTCTCGGCTTCGCCCCCGGCTTCCGTCCGACCTCAACGGGGTCTTCCTCGCCCGTTACCGCATCCAGGGGGGTTCCATGTCGTGGTCGATGGGGATCGCGGCCCGCAGGTCCGCGTGGAGGGTTTCGAGGGTCTGCCCGTCGAGGGCGGCGTTGCCGCGCGCGACGGCGATGTCGAACGCCCAGTCGCCGATCTGCCAGAAGACCCACCAGGAGAAGCCGCCGGACGAACTGACGCAGGTCACGTCCCACGAGGTGGGCCCGGAGCAGTCCGGGGTCGGTTCCGGTGCGGGGCGCCCGTCGGCCGGCTCCTCGAGGGCCCAGTCCCGGGACGTGGCCTGGACCAGCAGGAACGGCTCGCCGTTGCCAGCCAGTTGGAACCAACGGACGGCGCAGGCACCGAAGTTGCGCGACGGCCGGGGACAGAGTGTGCCGCTGGACCAGTCCGCGGGACCCGTGGGAACCGCTGTGGCCGGCGAGGGCGTGATCAGCCGGTCGAGGTCCAACGACCTGACGGGTGTTCCGGTGTCCCCGTCGACGAGTTGACGCTCCCCCAGGGGAGCTCGGAGGTCGACCTCGTCCTCGGGGTCGGAGACGCAGGCGAGCGACGCCCCGTGGGCCGGTGGCATTCGCTCGATCGCGAAGTGGAGGGTGACGGCGCTGCTGGACTCGTCCGCTGTGAGCGTGGCGGGGGCGCAGTGTCCGGTGTCGATGAAGTGGATGTGGCGGCCACCGAGATCGACGAGTACGGGGACGGCGATCGGGTAGGGGTCGGAGCCTGGTACGAAGTGGTAACCGGGCAGGAGGCTGCAGCTCGCCGTCAGCGCGGCGAGGACGACGGCCGCGAGCCACCTTGTTCTTCGACGGATCCACACAGTCGTCTCCCCGTTCCGACCGGCCTGACGAGCCTTCCCTACCCTGATGCGGCGTCATTTCACCGTCAGTCCGCCCCCTGGACGACAGCACTACCGTCACCTGGCGGTTCGCGGCCCGGTCCGATCTCAACCCCGGCCCCATCGGCATCGTGAAGGCTGTCCACGCCACCGACGCCGACCTCGACCAGTGCGACGTTCACGTTCACGTGCTCGTCGGCCCGGCGCTCGGATCCACGATGCGGGTGGGCCGCTTCACCGCCCGCTTCGCCTCCGAGGGTGACGAGTACCCCGTGGAGGACCACTCGCCTGGCCCGCCTCACCGTGGCTCGGTGTGGGGCCGATGGGGCGGAACCCGCAGGCGGCACCCCTGTGGCTGCCTGTGGGTTCCGCCGGTCGTCGGGGCGGTACGAGACGACGTCACCGGGTGGCGGGGTCTCCTGCGGCCCGGGTCGGGAGGGTCAGTCGGTGGGCTCGACCTCGGTCTTGTCGACGATGGTGGTGGCGAGCAGGGCCGAGGCGTAGTCGTATCCCTTGCCGTTGCCGGCGCCGGGGGAGGGGGTGCCTGTGGGGGGCAGGCCGTCGGAGCCCGCGGGCGGGAGGTCGGACAGGAGCACCTCGCGCACGCCGAGGAAGGCGCCGGTGGTGGGGTCGAAGATGAGGGCCACGCGCAGGGTGCCGTTGGTGCCGACGACCGCGACGCCGTGCCGGCCCGCCGCGTCGACCTCGTCGGTGACCACCGACGTCCCCGGGATCTTCGCGGCCGCTTGCATGAGTGCTGCGGCGACGGCGGGGGGCGCCGAGATGTTCTGGAAGATCATCTGGACGTCGCCGAAGGCGATCTGGTGGCGGAGTTCGGGTGTCATCGTCACGCCCGCCACGGTCTTGGAGCGGTCGACGGTCAGCAACTGGTGCAGCAGTTGCTGCGGGTCGGTGGGTAGGTGGGAGACGAACTCGTACGTCAGGGCGTCGAATCCCGCCGTACGGGGGGCGCCGGGGAGGTCGGAGAGGGTGGCGGGCCACGGGGTGCGTCCGCCTCCCATGGTCGGATCCAGGATCAGGCCCTGGGACCTGCCGTCGACCGAGATCCACGACTTCTGCTCGCGCTTGGACTCGCGGGCGCCGTCGTGGATCTCACGCCGGTAGACGAACTGGTTGCCGCGTGCCTGGGGGGCGGGGCGGCTTGCGGCGGCCTTCGCGGCGCGGGCGAGCAGGCCTGCGGGGTCGGTCGGCTCGGGCTCGGGCGTGATCGACGGAGTGGCCGAGGTGGCTGGGGCGGGCGTGGCGGGGGCCGAGGCGGAGGAGGCCGGGGTGGAGCCGCTGTCGTGGTGTCGGCTGGGGACGACCAGGGTGACGGTGGCCAGTGCGCCCACTGCCAGCGGCGCGACCAGCCAAACCGGCCTGCGCCGGGGCCTGGGGGCCTTCGCCTGTGCGGTGATCTCACTCATCAGATGCTCCTTCAGGAATCGCCGGCGGTCGGCGGGGAGCGTCTCGTGCGGGTTGTTCATCGGATCTCCTCCTGCAACGACCGGGCAGCCTCGAAGCCGCCACCCCGTACCTGTCCGATGGTGCGAGCGGGTTCCCGGCCCTGCGTCAGTTCGTGCTCGGCGAGGGAGCGCAGCCGGGCCCGTGCCCGGGACAGCCGGGAGCGGACGGTGCCGACGGGCACGCCCAGGGCCTCGGCAGCCGACGCGTAGTCGAGCCCCACCCACACGCACAGTCGGAACACTTCGCGCTCGGAGCGGCGCAGGCCCGGCAAGGCACGGTGTACGGCTGCCAGTTGGGCGCTGTCGTCGATCCGTGAGACCAGTTCGTCGGCGAAGTCCGGTGCGGACCGGCACTCGGTGAGTCGGGACATCGCCGCCCGGTGGCGGCGGGTTGCCCGTGTGGTGTTGCGCAGCACGTTGGTGGCGATGCCGAACAGCCAGGGTCGCAGGTCGTCGTCGCCGTCGTGGATTTTGCGGTGCAGCCGCCAGGCTTCCAGGAAGGTCAGGGACACCACGTCCTCGGCCGCCGCCCAGTTTCCGAGGGTGCGCAGCGCGTAGCCGTACACGGCTTGGGCGTGCGTGTCGAAGAGTTCGCCGAGCGCACCCTGGTCCCCGGCGCGTAGTCGCGCCCGTTGTGACAGTTCCATGCCCACCTCTGTCCGCACACCGCCCGGGGTTCCCTGTGAGCTGCGCCACGTTGGGTGGCGGCGGTGCACGGGGTGGGCGAGGGACCGTGCCGGTCCGGAGCCGATTGTGCGCTGCGGTGCGGACGCGCCGGTCGTGCGGGGGGCGTCGCCGGGTGGGCACGGGAGGCGGGGGCTCGTGGTCGCGGACCGGGTGCTGGTGCGGTGTCAGGATCCTGTGGGTCTGCTCGGCCTCTCCACCGTTTCGGCTGTGGGGCGAGCTCCGTCTCTCGAGGGTTGTGTTCGACGTCCTTGACGTCGATGTCCGGGTGGGTGGCATGCGAGGCGGCCTGGTTCGTGAGGCCTTGGTCGGCCAGTGTCGTGTGAGAGGACGTTCTGAGCTGATATGACCGCCTTGTGGTCGCCTGATCGTGTGGGCTTGGGCGGTTCAGGCCGGTCGCACGGCTTGGACCTGCTGGGCTGTTCGGGTGAGCGACCGCAAGCCCTACAAGAGCGACCTGTCCGATGAGCGTTGGGCGCTGATCGAGCCGGTGATCTCGGCGTGGAAGGCCGACCATCCGTCGCCGACGGGACATCAGGGCCGGTACGAGATGCGAGAGATCGTCAACGCGATCCTGTATCAGGGACGGACCGGCTGCCAGTGGGACTACCTCCCGCACGACCTGCCGCCGAAGTCGGCCGTCTACTACTACTTCGCGGCCTGGCGCGACGATGTCACGGACGTGAAGATCAACGACCTACTGCGCTGGCAGGTCCGGGAGAAGGCCGGGCGGTCGGAGGATCCGAGCCTGGTCGTGATCGACACGCAGAGCGTCCACGCGGCGGTGAACGTGCCCGCGACCACGACCGGGAAGGACGCGGCCAAGAAGGTGGCGGGTCGCAAGCGCGGGGTGGCGGTGGACGTCCTGGGCCTGGTCATCGCAGTGACCGTGCTGGCTGCCAGCGACCACGACAACGCGTTCGGCACCGCGCTGCTCGGCCAGGTCGCCCCCATCGACAGCATCAAGAAGGCTCTGGTGGACCAGGGCTTCAAGAAGACCGTCGTCGAGTACGGCGCGATGGTCGGCATCGACGTCGAGATCGTTGAACGCAACCCAGCGGACAAGGGCACCGGTTTCGTTCCGCAGGCCAAGAGGTGGATCGTGGAACAGACGCTCGGCATCCTCATGCTGTTCCGGCGGCTCGTGCGGGACTACGAGAGCAGGCCGAAGTCCTCGGAGTCCAGGGTGCGCTGGGCCATGATTGACGTGATAGCGCGCCGGCTCACCGGTCAGACCACGCCCACCTGGCGCGGGTGACCGCGTGGACGCCCAGGTCACGCCGCTCCTGGAGCGGATCGACGCACGCGAACGCGAGCTCGGCACCGCCGCGGAACAACTCCGCACGCAGATCGACGAACTCACCACACGCATGCGTGAACTCCACGAGGAGATGGAAAACCTGGCGGTGACCCGCAAGACACTCCTCGCCCTCCCGCCGACCGCCCCGGAACCGACCGAGGAGCCGCCTGCCCTGCCGGCCCACCCGGCCTACCAGCAGATCCTCGGCACCTTCGCCGAGACTTCCGGGCCGAAGCGCGCCCGCGACCTGTGCCAGGCCCTGGACCTCCCGCTCACGGCAAAGAGCATCGAGAGCACCCGGCACAAGCTCAAGCGCCTGGTCAGCCTGGGAGTTCTTGCCGAGACCGAACCGGGCCTGTTCACCCAGCGCCGCCCGTAGCCGCCCCCTCACTTCAAGCCGTACGCCACGACTGCTCTCGGTGGGAATCCCTGCGATGCCTACTGGATGCTCCACCGGTGCGGATGTTCCGGCCTCGCGGGGCAGGTGAAGACATTCAGCAGCCCGTACCGGCCGAAGGCTAGCCGGGCTGGGCGGGGGTCCCGTAGGTACTCGGGAAGGTGACCGTCCTCGACCGGCATCCAGCTGATGCAGCCGTCCCATTCCCGGCTGTCCAAGGTCACCAGCAAGGCCATGGACGTGCCGCAGGCCGCGCAGGTCATGGCATGCGGGTCGGTGCTGTGCCAGGAGGCGAAGCCACCGACACGGTAGCCGGGTGGGATGGACAGGTCGTGCTGGTAGGTGAGCACATCAGCGTCCGGGTCCTTGTCCGCCTTCCGCTCCTGCCTCTCCTCCCAGGCGTCGATCTTGGACTGCAGGCGCGCGGGCAGCGTTCCGGCGTAGGGATAGGTGGTCACCTGCTCGGGGTGCAGCACGCACGGCTCGGGCACCGAGCCCTCGAAGCCGACCAGTAGCGGCTCTGGTGCGGCGGGCAGCGGCTTGCCAACCTGCTCGGATCGGCGCCAGACCATGTGCAGGGCGAGGCCGTAACCGCTCGGACCATGGGCCTCGAACGGGCACCAGAGCACTTGCAGCAGATCGCAGCCGTCCGGCCCGGCTGGAAGGCCCGGCACGTCCCGCTGGTACAGCTGAACCAGGCCGATTAGCGGGACCGGATCGGTGTCCGCGAGGTCGGGCAGGCGGTGCTTGCGCTCCAACTCCTTGAGCAGGACCCGTTCCTCGTCCGTCGGCCCCGGGGCCGCGTCGCGGGCCCAGGCCTGTGCGAGTAGCTGCCGCCGGCGGCGGATGTCCGCGATGCGGTAGCCGCGCCCTCGTCGGTGCGGCTCGGTGCACATTGGCCACGGTTCGTCCACGGGCCAGAGCAGCGGGCCGCCGATTGAGCTGGCCGAGGTGTCCGGGCTCCCGGCCCGCGGGTGCAGCCGGGTCGTCACGCCACGGTAGTCAGCCAGCTTCGGGAAGAGCTTTTCGACATCCAGTGGTCGGGGCGGCGTGGTCCTGGTCATGGCCGTGACCATAGATCACCGCGCTGACCCCGCCTCGTCTGGGACTGTCAAACCCGCCAAACGACCGCGTTCGCTCGGACAGTGCCTCGTCCCGAACCGCCATCAGAATCGGGCATACCGGTTCAGAATGTCCTCTCAGATCAACCTGGTGGAGGGCAACGCAGAACTCCTCTACTGGCTGCTTCCGTCCGCGCGGGGAACGGGCATCGTGGTCGAGGCCGTCAGGAGGCTGAGCGAGTGGGGTTTGGAGGGGCTCGGTCTGCATCGGATGTCGCTGTGCCACTCGGTGGCGAATCCGGCGTCCTGTCGCGTGGCCGAGAAGGCCGGCTACCTGCTCGAGGGCACCATGCGCAGTGCGGTGCTGCATGCTGACGGCTGGCACGACGTGCACCTGCACGCGCTCGTCCAAGGCGATCCCCGGTGATCCGTCTCTTGTCACTTTCGAGGCTTGTGGCGGCTTCCGGGTTGACGCCTGCGGCGACCGCCTGGTCCTGATCGGCGCCGGCCCTTGCGTTTGTATCACCGGGAGGGGTGATGGGCTCGGCGTCGCCGTGGAGGGGGTTCGATGCCGCTCTTCGGGCTTCGGGGTGCCGGGTATGGCGAGTCCTTCGGCAGGTTGTCGGTGTTCACGCTTCACGTGGAGTTCCTCGCGAGGGGGTCCGGGTCGGTTACCACAGCTGACCTCTGGGCTCCCTCGCTTCATCTCGTGTGCGTCGCCGGGTCCTTCGGGTCATTCGTCTGGTGGGTGTCGCCCAGGGAGAGCAGGACGGTGCGCAGGGTCTGGGCGAGGGTGGCCTGCTGCTCGGGGGGCAGGGCTGCGAGCAGGCGTTGTTCGGTCGCGAGGTGGTCGGGGAGGGTGTGGTCGATGAGTGTGCGTCCTTCCTGGGTGAGGGAGACGTGGACGACTCGACCGTCGGTGGGGCTGGGGGTGCGGGAGACCAGGCCGGCGGCCTGCAGCCGGTCGAGCCGCTGGGAGACGGCGCCCGAGGTGACCATCGAGGACTTCATCAGCTGAGCTGGGGTCAGCCGGTGGGGCGGGTCGCTGCGGCGCAGTGTCGCGAGCACGTCGAAGGAGGCGTGGTCGAGGCCGTGTTCGGCGAAGGTGTGCCCGAGTTCGGTGTCGATGAGGCGGGCGAGGCGTTTGAGGCGGCCGATGACGCCCATCGCGGAGACGTCGAGGTCGGGCCGCTGGCGCGCCCACTGCGCGAGGAGGTGGTCCACGTGGTCGGTCCGGTCATCCATGTCGACCAGGCTAGCGAATCTCTTAGCGGTGAGATACTTTATCTTAGCGCTAAGAAATCGCCGGGGGTCACCCTGCCGGGGTGGGCTTCCGCGGGCTGCTCGGCCTGCGGCTCGGCCTGCTGGTCGCCATGGTGGTCGGCTGGTGCGCGCTGGGGCGGGAGCTGACGCCCGCTCGGCTGCCGGGCCGTCTGATCATCCTCGGCTTGCTCGCGGTCGCCCGGTTGCGCCGCGGTGGCAACGCGCCGGGTGGGTCCGTCGTGGTGGCGTGTCCGGTGTCCACCTTGTTCCTCATTGAAGGAGTCTGAATTGATGCGTCACACTTTCCTGCGTTTGACCGTGTTCGGTGCGAGCGGCGCCGTCGGCAGCCGTGTGGTCGCCGAGGCGCTCCGCCGGGGACACGCCGTCACCGCCGTGGTCCGCTCGCCCGAGAGCCTGGCCGCATTGCCCGGTGAAGTGACCGGGTACCTGGCGGACGCCACCGACGCCGAGGCGGTCACGAAGCTGACGGACGGTCAGGATGTGGTGATCGGGGCGACCCGTCCGGCGTCGGGGCGCGAGCCGGAGCTGGCTGCCGTGACCGAGGCGATGCTCACGGCAGTGGCCCGTGGTGGTGGCAGGCTGCTGCTCGTCGGTGGGGCGGCGACCCTGCTGGTGGACGGCACGCCGTTGATGGACACCCCCGATTTCCCGGCGCAGCTGGGGCCGATCGCGCAGGCCTGCCGGGAGCAGTACGAGACCTGCCTGGCAGCCGGGCCGGAGAGCGACTGGACGTACCTGGCCCCGCCCGCCGAGCTCTCCCCGGGTGTCCGGACCGGCCACTACCGGCTGGGGCGGGACGAACTCCTCACCGACGAAGCGGGCCGGTCGGCCGTCTCGATGGAGGACCTGGCGGTGGCCCTGCTGGACGAGGCCGAGCGCCCCCAACACCGGCGGGCCCGCTTCACCGTCGGGTACTGAAAGGCCCGTTCGGTGGGTCAGAGTTCGGTGATCAGGTCGAGGAACGGCACGTGTCGGTC
>NZ_BAAALF010000250.1:0-1976 GCF_039528135.1 Kitasatospora nipponensis
CCGAGGAGGCCGGCCGCGCGGCCCTGCTGATCGCCGGCGCACCGCCCGCGCCGCAGGCCCCGGGCCCGCTGCCGGCCGGCGCCCGGTGGGCCGTCGAGCTGCTGGAGGGGCCCGCCGACCTGCTGCCCGCGGTGCGCGCCCTGCTGCACCGCACCGCCGTGCTCGTCGACGGCGACGCGGCCGCGGCGCTGCTGGCCGCCTGTCCCGAGCTGACCGCCGTCACCGCCGAGGGCGACCTGCTGGCGGCCGGCTTCGCGCAGGGCGGTTCGGCCGGCCCGCCCAGCCAGCTGGAGACGCAGGCCGCGGTGGAGAACGCCGCGCGGGCCCTCCAGGAGCTCGCCGAGCGCTGCGAGCAGCTGGCGCAGGACCTGGCGCAGGCCAAGGACGGGCGGCGCGAGCTGGCGGCCGGCTTCGAGCCGCTGGCCCTGGAGCGCCGCCGGGCGGAGAAGCAGCGCGCCGAGGTGGCCGGCTGGCTGGGCCGGCTCGGCGGCCAGGCCCGCCCCGCGGCCGCCGAGGCCGGCCCGGCCACCGCCGCCGCCCAGCGCGCCGAGGAGTCCCTGCTGGCCGCCCGGGCCACCGCCGAGGAGCTGGCCGACCTGCGGGCGGCCGCCGAGGTGCCGGTCGACGGCGAGCAGGACGAACCGGACCAGGCCGAGCGCGACCGGCTGGCCCCCGCCGGCAGCCAGGCCCGGCAGGTCGAGCTGGAGGCCAGGCTCGCGGTGCGCACCCACGAGGAGCGGGTCCGCTCGCTGACCGGGCGCGCCGACGCTCTGGAGCGCACCGCCCGTCTGGAGCGCGAGAGCCGGGCCCGCGCCGCCGAGCGCCGCCGCCGGGCCGAGCACGGAGCGGCGGTGGCGGGCGCGGTGGCCGAGGGCGCCCGGCACCTGCTCGCCTGCCTGGAGGTCTCGCTGGCGCGGGCGGACGCCGAGCGCGGCGCCGTCGAGCAGGCCCGCGGCGGGCGCCAGAGCGAGCTGCGGGCCGGCCGCGAGCGCGGGCGCGAACTCAAGGACGAACTGGACAAGCTGGTCGACGCGGGCCACCGCGACGAGGTGCTGCGGGCCGAGAAGCGGCTGCGGATCGAGCAGTTGGAGGCCCGGGCACTGGAGGAGTTCGGGATCGACGGCGAGGAACTGCTGGCCGGCTACGGGCCCGACCAGCTCGTGCCGCCGCCGGTCCCCGAGGAGGGGCAGGAGCCCGGCGAGCCGCGCGCGTACGTGCGGGCCGAGCAGGAGAAGCGGCTGCGCGCCGCGGAGAAGGCCTACCAGCAGCTCGGCAAGGTCAACCCGCTGGCGCTGGAGGAGTTCGCCGCGCTGGAGGAGCGCCACCAGTTCCTCGGCGAGCAGTTGGAGGACCTGCGGCGCAGCCGGCGCGACCTGCTGGAGATCGTCCGGGACGTGGACCAGCGGGTGGAGCAGCTGTTCACCGCGGCCTACCACGACACCGCGGCCCAGTTCGAGGGCGTCTTCTCGCGGCTCTTCCCGGGCGGCGAGGGGCGGCTGGTGCTGACCGACCCCGACTCGATGCTGACCACCGGCGTCGAGGTGGAGGCCCGTCCGCCCGGCAAGAAGGTCAAGCGGCTCTCGCTGCTCTCCGGCGGGGAGCGCTCGCTCACCGCGGTCGCCCTGCTGGTGGCCATCTTCAAGGCCCGGCCCAGCCCGTTCTACGTGATGGACGAGGTCGAGGCGGCGCTGGACGAGACCAACCTGCGGCGGCTGATCGCGATCATGGAGGAGCTGCGGGACAGCTCCCAGCTGATCGTGATCACCCACCAGAAGCTGACCATGGAGTGCGCCGACGCGCTGTACGGCGTGACCATGAAGGGCGACGGCATCTCCCAGGTGATCAGCCAGCGGCTGCGCGAGGACCAGCGCGAGCGCAGGGCCCCGGCCACGCCGGCGGGTGGGCCCGGTCCGGCGCTCCCGGCCCCGCCCGCGCCCTGAGCGCCCGCCCGCCCCCGCCCCCCCCCCCCCCCGGGC
>NZ_BAAALF010000250.1:1987-9934 GCF_039528135.1 Kitasatospora nipponensis
GAACGCCCGGCGCCCCCGCGCCGGGGCTGCCGCGGCCCGCGGGCCGCATCACGGATACTGGAGCGGTTGTGACTCCTCCGCCTCACAGCGTTCAGCGTCACCAGCGTGAGGATCACTCGATACCCCGCCCCGGGCCGGGGTACCAGCGAAGGAGCTTGATGTGGAATACGTGATCCTTGCCGTCGTCATCGCGGTGCTCGCCGTCGGTGCGGTCGCCGGGCTGGTGGTCAACGGTCGGCGGCGCAAGGAGCTGCCGCCGAGCCGGCCGACCGCGCCGCTGCCCGGCAAGGAGCGGACGACCCCGCCCGCGCCGGCCGAGCCGCAGGTCGGTGACGAGGCCGCGCCGCCGCGCCAGGCACCGGTGCAGACCGTCGAGGAGGTCGAGCTCCCGGTCGTCGAGGAGGCCCCCGAGCGGGCCGCCGAGGTCCCCGCGCTGGAGGTGCCCGAGCCCACCGCCGGCCGCCTGGTCCGGCTGCGCTCGCGGCTCTCGCGCTCGCAGAACTCGCTCGGCAAGGGCCTGCTGACCCTGCTCTCGCGCGACCGCCTGGACGAGGACACCTGGGAGGAGATCGAGGAGACCCTGCTGGTCGCCGACGTCGGCGTGGCGCCGACCCAGGAGCTGGTGGAGCGCCTGCGGACCCGGGTCAAGGTGCTCGGCACCCGCACGCCGGCCGAGCTGCGCAGCCTGCTGCACGAGGAGCTGGTCGCGCTGATCGGCACCGAGGCGGACCGCTCGCTGAAGACCGCCAAGCACGCGGACGGCCGTCCGGCGGTGGTCCTGGTGGTCGGCGTCAACGGCGTCGGCAAGACCACCACCTCGGGCAAGCTGGGCCGGGTCCTGGTGGCCGACGGCCGCACCGTGGTGCTGGGCGCGGCCGACACCTTCCGGGCGGCCGCCGCCGACCAGCTGCAGACCTGGGGCGAGCGGGTCGGTGCGCGCACCGTGCGCGGCCCCGAGGGCGGCGACCCGGCGTCGGTGGCCTTCGACGCGGTCAAGGAGGGCATCGCCGAGGGCGCGGACACCGTGCTGGTCGACACCGCGGGCCGGCTGCACACCAAGACCGGCCTGATGGACGAGCTGGGCAAGGTCAAGCGGGTGGTGGAGAAGCACGGTCCGGTGGACGAGGTGCTGCTGGTGCTGGACGCCACCACCGGTCAGAACGGCCTGGTGCAGGCGCGGGTCTTCGCCGAGGTGGTCGACATCACCGGCATCGTGCTGACCAAGCTGGACGGCACCGCCAAGGGCGGCATCGTGGTCGCGGTCCAGCGCGAGCTGGGCGTGCCGGTCAAGCTGATCGGCCTGGGCGAGGGCGCCGACGACCTGGCGCCGTTCGAGCCGGCCGCGTTCGTGGACGCGCTGATCGGCGACTGACCAAGACCGGTCGTGCCGGCACCCGCCGGTCCCCACGGGGCGTCCTCCGCACCGAGGGCGCCCCGTCGGCCGTCGTCAGGGGGTTCGGGACGCGCCGTGCCCCGAACTCAGGAGGCCAGCCAGGCCGGCTCGGCGGCCACCGCCCGCTCGCGCCCGCGGTGGCAGGCGTAGGCGAGGGTGCCCAGCAGCAGCCGGGCCTCCGGCGGGCGGGCGGCGCTCTCGCGGCAGGGGCGGCGCAGCCAGCGGACCGGTCCCAGGCCGCCGAAGGCGGTGGGCGGCGCGGCCAGGTAGGCGCCCTCGCCGTGGCAGTGCAGGTCGAGCGCGGCGTCGTCCCAGCCCATCCGGTAGAGCAGGTCCGGCAGCTTGTCGGCGGTGTCCCGGGCGACGAAGAAGAGCAGCCGGCCGGTCGGCGCGCAGAGCACCGGGCCGACCTGGGTGCCCATCCGCTCGAGCCGGACCAGGGCGCGCAGCCCGGCCGGCTCGGGCACGTCGAGCACGTCGAAGGTGCGGCCGGCCGGCAGCAGCACGGTGGCCTCCACCCCGCCGCCCCACAGCGCGCGGACCTCGTGGGCGGCCGCGCC
Source organism: Kitasatospora nipponensis (assembly GCF_039528135.1). NCBI lineage: Bacteria > Bacillati > Actinomycetota > Actinomycetes > Kitasatosporales > Streptomycetaceae > Kitasatospora > Kitasatospora nipponensis. The sequence continues at coordinate 3,941 of NZ_BAAALF010000250.1, forward strand.
CGGTGCCAGCTCGCGGGCGGCGGCGCCGCGCGGCGGGTGCAGTCCGGGCGCCGCGCAGTGCGGGCGGCCGCAGTCGCAGGGGCCGGTGCGGCCGGCGCAGCGGCCGCCCGGCGACTGGACGGGGGAGCCGCCGAGGGCGACCGTCCAGCCCCAGCGCCCGGCGTACTCGGCCGCTGCCTGGCACGCGGTGGCGCGGCTGCGGCGGCGTGAGCCGAACCTCAGATCGCCGAACAGGGTGTCCATGCCTCCCCCAACAGATTTCGGTTGCCGGCGGTTACGGGATTGTGACGTTGCGTCAATTCTCGCGCGTGGCGTGCGTCCTGCGGCGGCGGCGCGCGGTGGGTGGTTCGCGCCGTCGAGTGCTTCGGTGGGCCACCGCCGCTCGAACGGCGTCCGGCTCCCAGTGAAGCGCCGAGGGCCGCCGGACCGCCTCACTCGTGGGGGTGGCGAATGGTGGCGTTTCTCGGCGAAGCATCCCCCGGACGGCGCAGGTGGCGTTACGTTCGGCGAACGGACCGCAGCAGCGCGTGCGTGGGCCGGGCGCAGTGGGCCCGACGAGGAGGACCTCCGGCGACGGGGGCGGGACGGGGTGGACCCAGGTGGCGGAGAAGCAGCCCAACGAGAAGCTGACGGCGTGGTTCACCCGTAGTGGCTGGTCCAAGGGTGAGTTCGCCAGACAGGTCAACCGGCAGGCCCGCCAGCTCGGCGCCCACCACGTCAGCACCGACACCTCCCGGGTGCGCCGCTGGCTGGACGGCGAGCAGCCGCGGGAGCCGATCCCCAAGATCATGTCCGACCTGTTCTCCGAGCGATTCGGCTCGGTGGTCTCGGTGGAGGACCTCGGGCTGCGGGCGGCCATCGCGGTCTCCACGGTGGCCGGGGGCGGCGTCGACCTGCCCTGGAGCGGTCCGCAGACCGTCCAGCTGATCAGCGAGTACTCGCGCAGCGACCTGATGCTCAACCGGCGCGGCTTCCTGGGCACCTCGCTGGCGCTCACCGCGGGCGCCGCGCTGATCGAGCCGATGCAGCGCTGGCTCACCCCAGGGCCCAGCGGCTCGCCGACCCCGATCCTGGCCGCGGGCAACGGGGGCGAGCCGTACACCGGCCGGCTCTCCGAGCCGGAGCTGCAACTGCTCGAGCAGACCACGGTGATGTTCCGCCAGTGGGACGCGCAGAACGGCGGCGGCCTGCGCCGCAAGGCCGTGGTCGGCCAGCTGCACGAGGTCACCGACCTGCTGCAGGAGACCTACCCGCCGCAGGTCACCCAGCGGCTCTTCCGGCTCACCGCCGAACTCGCCCACCTGGCCGGCTGGATGTCCTACGACGTCGGCATGCACCCCAGCGCGCAGAAGTACTACGTGCTGGCGCTGCACGCGGCCAAGGAGGCGGGCGACCGCCCGTTCGGGGCGCTCATCCTGACCGACATGAGCCGCCAGATGATCCACCTCAACCGCGGCGAGGACGCCCTGGAGCTGATCCACCTCGCCCAGTACGGCAGCCGCGACACCGCCACCCCCCGCCAGCAGGCGCTGCTCTACGCGATGGAGGCCCGCGCCTACTCCAACATCGGCGAGGTCAACCGCTGCGCCCGCGCGGTGCGGCTGGCCGAGGACACCTTCACCGACTGCGGTCCGGCCGAGCAGGACCCGGACTGGCTGCGGTTCTTCTCCAAGGCCGAGCTCTACGCGGAGAACGCGCACTCCTTCCGGGACCTGGCCTACCACTCCTCCCGCAGCCCGCGGTACGCCTCGATGGCGGCGCCGGTGATGGCCACCGCCGTGGACCTGTTCCGCGCCGACATGGAGAACCACACCCGCTCCTACGCCTTCAACCTGGTCGGCATGGCCAGCGTGCACCTGCTGCAGGGCGAGCCCGAGCAGGCCGCGCTGATCGCCGAGGAGGCGGTGGAGATCGCCGGCAAGGTGCGCTCCGAGCGGCTCAACACCCGGGTCCGCAAGACCTCGGCGGCGGCCACCAGCGACTACCGCTCGGTTCCGGCCGTCAGCCGGCTGGCCGAGCTGGTGGTCGAGCAGATCCCGGAGTACGAGACGGTCTGACCGGTGGCCCCACCGGCCGCTCGACACACCCGGGGTGACCGGAGCACCACCCCGGGTGGCGCGGGGAGGTACCGTACCTCACGGCCTGTCATGGCACGGCCGGAGTTCACGCACCCGTAACCCGCCCGTCGGGCGTGTCACGACGGTGAAACACCGAGCCGCACTGGCCGAAACCCGCCTTCGGCACTCTCCTCTCATCGCCGACACCCCGGGTGGCACGGGACAGGGATCCCGAGGGTGGAGCGGCTTTCACCATCGAGGAGACGCCGATGCCGGACGGCTTCAGCGCGGGCGATACCGCCTTCGTGCTCATCAGTGCGGCCCTGGTCATGTTGATGACCCCGGGTCTGGCCTTCTTCTACGGGGGCATGGTCAGGGTCAAGAGCACCCTGAACATGCTGGTCATGAGCTTCATCTCGCTGGCCGTCGTCAGCGTGCTCTGGGTGCTCTACGGCTACACCCTCAGCTTCGGCACCGACGCTTTCCACGGCCTGATCGGCAACCTCGACCACCTCGGCATGCGGGGCATCGGGATGAACGACCTGACCGGGTCGATCCCGGTCACCGCCTTCGCCGCCTTCCAGCTGATGTTCGCGGTGATCACCCCGGCGCTGATCAGCGGGGCGATCGCGGACCGCGCCAAGTTCGGCGCCTGGGCGCTGTTCATCGGCCTGTGGGTGACGGTGGTCTACTTCCCGGTCGCGCACTGGGTCTTCTTCTTCGACGGCGGCCACGGCGGCTGGCTGGGCGACCGCCAGGGCGTGATCGACTTCGCCGGCGGCACCGCGGTGCACATCAACGCCGGTGTGGCGGGCCTGGCCCTGTGCCTGGTGCTGGGCAAGCGGGTCGGCTTCAAGAAGGACCCGATGCGTCCGCACAGCCTGCCGCTGGTGATGCTCGGCTCGGGTCTGCTCTGGTTCGGCTGGTTCGGCTTCAACGCCGGCTCCGCGCTGGCCGCCAACGGCCTGGCCGGGATGGCCTTCATGAACACCCAGGTCGCCACCGCCGCCGCGATGCTCGGCTGGCTGGCCTACGAGAAGCTGCGGCACGGCGCCTTCACCTCGCTGGGCGCGGCCTCCGGCGCGGTCGCCGGCCTGGTCGCCATCACCCCCGCCTGCGGCTCGGTCTCGATGCTCGGGGCGGTGGCGATCGGCCTGATCGCCGGCGCGGTCTGCGCCGCGGCGATCAGCCTCAAGTACCGGCTCGGCTTCGACGACTCGCTCGACGTGGTGGGCGTGCACGCGGTCGGCGGGGCGATCGGCTCGCTGCTGATCGGCCTCTTCGCCACCGGCCACGTCGGCCAGAGCGCCCAGGGCCTCTTCTACGGCGGCGGCCTGGGACAGCTGGGCAAGCAGGCCCTGGGCGTGGCCGTGGTCGCGGTCTACTCCTTCGTGCTCTCCTGGTTGCTCGGCCAGGCGATCCACCGGACCATCGGCTTCCGGGTCTCCGAGGACGTCGAGGTGGCCGGCATCGACCAGGCCGAGCACGCCGAGTCCGCGTACGACTTCAGCACGGTCGGGGCCGCCCTGGCCCGTGCGATCGCCACTCCCGCCCCCGTGACCACCCCCGCCGAGAAGGCCCAGAAGACCGAGGTCGACGCCCGATGAAGCTGATCACCGCCATCGTCAAGCCGCACCGGTTGGACGAGATCAAGGCGGCCCTGCAGGCCTTCGGGGTGCACGGCCTGACCGTCACCGAGGCCAGCGGCTACGGCCGCCAGCGCGGCCACACCGAGGTCTACCGGGGCGCCGAGTACACCGTCGACCTGGTGCCGAAGGTGCGCATAGAGGTCCTGGTCGAGGACGGGGACGCCGAGGACGTGATCGACATCCTGGTGAAGACCGCGCGCACCGGCAAGATCGGCGACGGCAAGGTCTGGAGCGTCCCGGTCGAGACCGTGGTCCGGGTACGGACCGGCGAACGCGGCCCCGACGCCCTCTAGTCCCCCGCGGCGGCCGCCGGTCGGCCCCTGCCGCGACCGCCCCCAACGACCCGCCGAGCGGGCCTGAGACCCCCCGGTCACAGGCCCGCCGACGGCATTTCCCCGGCGGCCCCGCCCGCCGCCCGCAGCCCGGACGGAGTGTCCCCGGTGACCACTGTCGACGCGTCGGACCCCACCCACTACCCCTCGGCCCGGGCCCTGCTGCTGGCCGAACCCGAGCTGGTCGGCGGTGCCCGGCGCACCGCGCTCGCCGCGCTCACCGACCGCTGGCTCGCCTCGCTGCTGGCGGCCGCCGGCGCCCCCGAGCGGGTCGCGCTGGTGGCGGTCGGCGGCTACGGGCGCGGCGAGCTCTCGCCGCGCAGCGACCTGGACCTGTTGCTGCTGCACGACGGCGCCCCGGTCGCCACGCTGGCCGAGCGGCTCTGGTACCCGGTCTGGGACAGCGGGGTGGCGCTGGACCACTCGGTGCGCAAGCTCTCCGAGGCCCGTGCGGTGGCGGCCGCCGACCTCAAGGCGCAGCTGGGCCTGCTGGACGCCCGGCACGTGGCGGGCGACCCGGAGGTCACCGCGTGGCTGCGCTCGGCGGCGCGCGCCGACTGGCGGGCCGGCGCCGCCAAGCGGCTGCCCGAGCTGCGCGAGCTGGGGGCGGAGCGGGCTGAGCGGCACGGCGAGCTGGCCTTCCTGCTGGAGCCCGACCTGAAGGAGGCCAGGGGCGGCCTGCGCGACGTGGTCGCGCTCGACGCGATCGCCGCCTCCTGGCTGGCGGACGCCCCGCGCGAGGGCCTGGCCGACGCGCGGCAGCGGCTCAGCGACGTGCGCGACGCGCTGCACCTGAGCACCGGCCGCGCCACCGAGCGGCTCGCCCTGCAGGACCAGGACCAGGTGGCGGCCGCGCTCGGCGTGCTGGACGCGGACACCCTGCTGCGGCAGGTCTACCAGGCCGCGCGGACCGTGGCCTACGCCGGCGACGTGACCTGGCGGGCCGTCGACCGGGTGCTGGCGGCCCGGCAGACCCGCGGCCGGCGCCCGTTCGCCTTCCCGTTCACCGGCGCCGGGCGCAGCAGCGGCGCGGTGGGCCGCGGCGTGGTGGCGCGCCGCCCGCTCGCCGAGGGCGTGGTGGAGCAGGACGGCGAGGCGGTGCTCGCCCAGGGCGCCCGCCCGGCCGCCGATCCGGTACTGGTGCTGCGGGCGGCGGCCGCCGCCGCGCAGGCCGGGCTGGTGGTCTCGCACGCCACCGTGCGCCGGCTGGCCGCCGAGTGCCGGCCGCTGCCGGTGCCCTGGCCGGACGAGGCGCGCGAGCTGCTGGTCACCCTGCTGGGGGCGGGCGAGGCCTGCGTGCCGGTCTGGGAGGCGCTGGAGGCGCAGGGCCTGATCACCCGGCTGCTGCCGGACTGGGAGCGGGTGCGCTGGCGCCCGCAGCGCAACGCGGTGCACGTCTGGACGGTGGACCGGCACCTGGTGGAGACGGCGGTGCGGGCCGCGGCGATGACCCGCCGGGTGGCCAGGCCCGACCTGCTGCTGGTCGCGGCCCTGCTGCACGACCTGGGCAAGGGCTGGCCCGGCGACCACTCGGAGGCCGGCGAGGTGATCGTGCGCGACGTGGCGGCCCGGATGGGCTTCGACCAGGACGACACCGAGAGCCTGGCCCTGCTGGTGCGCCACCACCTGACGCTGGTGGAGACCGCCACCCGGCGCGACCCGGACGATCCGGCCACCGTCGACCTGATCGCCAAGACGGTCGGGACCGCCCGGCACCTGGAGCTGCTGCACGCGCTGACCGAGGCGGACGCCACCGCGACCGGCCCGGCCGCCTGGAGCACCTGGCGGGCCTCGCTGGTGGCCGGCCTGGTCGAGCGGGTGGCCGCCGTGCTGGGCGGCGGCGCCGCCCCCGGGGGGGTGGCGCCGGGGGTCTTCACCGGGGGGGGGGGGCGGGGGGGGGGGGAGGGGGGCGGGCACGGCAGGGTGACCTGGACGCCGGCGTAGAGGGGGTTGCGG
>NZ_BAAALF010000251.1:0-262 GCF_039528135.1 Kitasatospora nipponensis
ACCCGATCGTCCCGCGCCCCGGCCGGACCCGCCCGGCGCCCGGCCAGTGGCTGCCCGTGGACCCGCCCTCGGCCGCCCCGCACCGCAACGGCTGCCCCGCCTGGCGGTACGGCCCGCCCTGCCCCGCGCCCGCTCCCGCGCACCCGGTGGCCGCGGCCGCCTACTGGCCACCCGGCACGCTGCCCCGCTGACCGACGGTCGGCCGGCCCGGCCGGCCCCCGTGGAAAACGCCTCGCCCCGAACCGGTGACCGGTTCGGGGCG
>NZ_BAAALF010000251.1:272-9921 GCF_039528135.1 Kitasatospora nipponensis
GATCTCATCGCGTCAGGCTGAGGGCGTCGAGGTGGGCGAGGCGTTGCGCGGTGGGCTGATCAGCCGATCAGCTCACGGGCCAGGCGCGCGGTCTCGGACGGGGTCTTGCCGACCTTGACGCCCGCGGCCTCCAGGGCCTCCTTCTTGGCGGCCGCGGTGCCCGAGGAGCCGGAGACGATGGCGCCGGCGTGGCCCATGGTCTTGCCCTCGGGGGCGGTGAAGCCCGCGACGTAGCCGACGACCGGCTTGGTGACGTGCTCGGCGATGTAGGCCGCGGCACGCTCCTCGGCGTCGCCGCCGATCTCACCGATCATCACGATGATCTCGGTCTGCGGGTCCTCCTGGAACGCCTTGAGGGCGTCGATGTGGGTGGTGCCGATGACGGGGTCGCCACCGATGCCCACGGCCGAGGAGAAGCCGATGTCGCGCAGCTCGTACATGAGCTGGTAGGTCAGGGTGCCGGACTTCGACACCAGACCGATCTTGCCGGCCTTGGTGATGTCGGCCGGGATGATGCCGGCGTTCGACGCTCCGGGGGAGATCAGGCCGGGGCAGTTCGGGCCGATGATCCGGGTCTTGTTGCCCTTCGAGCCGGCGTAGGCCCAGAAGGCGGCCGAGTCGTGGACCGGGACGCCCTCGGTGATGACGACCGCGAGGCCGATCTCCGCGTCGATCGCCTCGACGACGGCGTCCTTGGTGAACTTCGGCGGCACGAAGATGACCGTGACGTCGGCGCCGGTCTTCTCGATGGCCTCGGCGACGGAGCCGAAGACGGGCACCTCGGTGCCGTCGACGTCGACCGTGGTGCCGGCCTTGCGCGGGTTCACGCCGCCGACGATCTGGGTGCCGGACGCGAGCATGCGGCGGGTGTGCTTCATGCCCTCGGAGCCGGTCATGCCCTGGACGATGACCTTGCTGTCCTGGGTAAGGAAGATAGCCATGGTGTTAGTCCCCTTCCTTACTTGGCGTTGGCCAGCTCGGCGGCGCGCTCAGCGGCGCCGTCCATGGTGTCCACCTGCTCGACGAGCGGGTGGTTCGCGTCGGTGAGGATCTTGCGACCCAGCTCCGCGTTGTTGCCGTCGAGGCGGACGACGAGCGGCTTGGTGACGGCCTCGCCCTTCGCCTCGAGCAGCGCGAGCGCCTGCACGATGCCGTTGGCGACCGCGTCACAGGCGGTGATGCCACCGAAGACGTTGACGAAGACCGACTTGACGTCGGGGTCGCCCAGGATGATCTCCAGGCCGTTCGCCATCACCTCGGCGGACGCGCCGCCACCGATGTCGAGGAAGTTGGCGGGCTTGACGCCACCGTGGTTCTCGCCGGCGTAGGCGACGACGTCCAGGGTGCTCATGACGAGACCCGCGCCGTTGCCGATGATGCCGACCTCGCCCTCGAGCTTGACGTAGTTGAGGCCCTTGGCCTTGGCCGCCGCCTCCAGCGGGTTGGCCGCGGCCTTGTCCTCGAGCGCCGCGTGGTCGGCCTGGCGGAACTCGGCGTTCTCGTCCAGGGAGACCTTGCCGTCGAGCGCGATGATCTTGCCGTCGCCGGACTTGATCAGCGGGTTGACCTCGACCAGGAGGGCGTCCTCGGCGATGAAGACCTTCCAGAGCTTCTGGAGGACATCGGCGACCTGGTCGGCGACCTCGGCCGGGAACTTCGCCGCGGCGACGATCTCGGCGGCCTTCTCCGGGGTGCAACCCTCGTTGGCGTCGACCGGGATCTTGGCGAGCGCGTCGGGGTTCTCCTCGGCGACGACCTCGATCTCCACGCCGCCCTCGACGCTGGCCATGGCCAGGAAGGTGCGGTTGGTGCGGTCCAGCAGGAACGAGACGTAGTACTCGTCCTTGATGTCCGCCGTCTGGGCCAGCATCACCTTGTGAACGGTGTGGCCCTTGATGTCCATACCGAGGATCGCCTCGGCCTTGGCGACCGCGTCGGCCGGGTCGGCGGCGAGCTTGACGCCGCCGGCCTTGCCCCGGCCACCGACCTTCACCTGAGCCTTGACGACTGCGCGTCCACCGAAGCGCTCGGCGATGGCGCGAGCGGCTTCGGGGGTCTCGATGACATCACCGTCAAGCACGGGTACACCGTGCTTGGCGAAGAGGTCCCTCGCCTGGTACTCGAACAGGTCCACGTGTGTTCGTCCTTGTTCGTGGTCGCGGATTGTGTCTCTACGAGCGTGCCACGGCAGGATCTTCGCTGCGGGTCGTCGAGGCGGTGCGGGTACGCAGAGTTTCTGGCCTTGCGGCCCACACAGCCACGGGCGCACACGTCAATCAACACGCGCGTCACGTCCGTCTGGCAGGTTATCCCCGGACGACAGGCGTGTTTCGCCCGGGACCGGCCCGGCTTTGGTGAGAACCGTCACAACGGGCGCAGCCGGACGCCCCGCGCGCCCCGAGTTCACCCCGACCTCCTCCGCGTGTCGGCCGCCGTCCCACCCCCCGTCAGCCGGCCGGTACCGGACCGGTGGGCAACGGGAGCGGACGCTTCTCGATGGCCGCCGCCATGACCTCCGGGAACGCGTCCGGCGTGCAGGCGAAGGCCGGGACGCCGAGCGCGGCCAGCGCGGCGGCGTGCGCGTGGTCGTAGGCGGGGGCGCCCTCGTCGCTGAGCGCGAGCAGGGCGACGAACTGCACGCCGGCGGCCTTCATCGCGGCCACCCGGCGGAGCATCTCCCGGCGGATCCCGCCCTCGTGGAGATCACTGATCAGGACGACGACGGTGTCGCCCGGACGGGTGATCCTGGACTGGCAGTAGGCCAGCGCCCGGTTGATGTCGGTGCCGCCGCCGAGCCGGGTGGCGAAGAGCACGTCGATGGGATCGGCCAGTTGCTCCGTCAGGTCGACCACCGCGGTGTCGAAGACCACCAGCCGGGTGCTCAGCGCGTGCATCGAGGCCAGCACCGCGCCGAAGACCGCCGAGTGGACCACCGAGGGGGCCATCGAACCGGACTGGTCGATGCAGAGGATGACCTCCTTCTTCACCGCGCGCCGGGCGCGGGCGTAGCCGACCAGCCGCTCGGGCACCACGGTGCCGCGCCCGCCGGGGCCGGCCCCGGGCAGGTAGGTGTGCAGGTTGGCCCGGATCGTGCGGTTCCAGTCGATGTCGCGGTGGCGCGGGCGGTTGACCCGGGCACTGCGGTCCAGCGCGCCGCCCAGCGTGGCCCGGGTCCGGTCGGCGAGCCGGCGCTCCAGGTCGGCCACCACCGTGCCGACCACCGCGCGGGCGCTCTCGCGGGTGGTCTCCGGCAGCGCGTGCCTGAGCGAGAGCAGGGTGGCGACCAGGTGGACGTCCGGCTCCACGGCGGCCAGCATCTCGGGCTCCAGCAGCAGGCGGTCCAGGCCCAGCCGGGAGATCGCGTCCTGCTGCATCAGCTGGACCACGGTGCTGGGGAAGTAGGTGCGGATGTCGCCCAGCCAGCGGGCCACCTGCGGCGCGCTGCCACCCAGTCCGGCACTGCGCGGAGCGCCGGACTGGGCGGCTGCGGCCCCCGCGCCGCCACCCGCGCCCTCGGGCGCGCCGCGGTAGAGGGCGGTCAGCGCGCGGTCCATGGCGGCGTCCCGACCGGCCGGGGCGTACCCGGTGCCGTCGGCCTCGCCGCCCAGCACCAGGCGCCAGCGGCGCAGCCGCTCGACGGCGGGGTCGGGCCCGGTGACGGGGGCGGGGTCGGCGGCGAGGGCGGGGTCGGGGCTCACGAGCTGCTCCTGCGGTCGCTCTGGTGGGGGATCCGGGGGCGGGCCCGCGGCACGGCGGCGGGGGCCTCGGGCCCGGCGGGCGCGGGGTCAGCGAGGTGGTCGGCGGTGGCGGGTGCGGGGCCGAGCAGGCCGAGCAGGCGCAGCGCGTCCGGCAGGGTGGCGTCCGCCCGCTGCGGGTCCAGCCGCGGGCCGCCCGCGCCGACCCCGCCCCCTGCGGCACCGGCCGCGCCCGGGTCCAGCGGCCCGGCGGCCACCCTGGCGCCGACGGTGCGGCGCACCCCGGCCTCCAGGTCGGCGAAGGTCCGGCGCAGCAGCGGCAGGACGTCGGTGAAGGTGTCGGCGGGCACCTGGATCAGCCACTCGTCCAGGAGGGCGAGCAGCTGCGGGCCGAGCAGCAGCAGGGCGCCGCCGGCGGAGAGGAAGCCCTCGATCCAGCCGGCCGCGTCCGCCGGGGCGCCGGCCGGCGAGAGGACCAGGCGCAGCCGCCGCCCGGCCTCGGCCGCGTCCAGCGCGCCGTCGTCCAGCAGCAGGCGCACCGCCCGGCCGCGCAGCCGCCCGGGGTCGCCGGTGACCGGTCCACCGGTGGGCTCGCGACGGACCAGCGCCGCCAGCGCCGCGGCCCAGCGGTCGGCGAGCGCGTCCCGCGGGCCCGCACCCGCCGCGCCCACCGCGGTCTCGGCGGTCTCGGCGACGGGCGGCGGGCTCGGGTCCAGCAGACCGATCGCGGTGTGCACGGCGTCCAGCCGGGTGCGCATCGCGGCGGCGCGGGCCGCGTCCAGTGCGGTGCAGGCCGCCGGCAGACCCACGCAGATCCGCTCGGCCAGGCCGCGCGCCACCTCGCCCAGCGCGCCGCTGTCGGTCCCCCGTACGTCGCCGTAGCGCAGCGCGCGGACCAGCGCGGGCAGGGCCTCGGCCAGCCGGCCGGCGTCGGTGTCCAGCGCGGCCCGGTCGGCCAGCTCGCGCATCACGGCGGGCAGCGCCGCGGGCAGGTGGGCGACCAGGCACTGTTCCGCCAGCCGGGTGAGGTCGGCGAGCTCGCCGGCCTGGCCGGCCCGTGCCGCCAGGCGGCCGGCCGCCGCCTCCTCGACCGTGGTGCCCCACTGCGCGGCCTCCACCACCCGGACCGCGAACTCCGGGTCCCAGCACAGCCGCCAGCTCTCCCGGAAGGTGCCGGTGGAGCCGGCCGCGCCGGGCGCCTCGGTGCCCCAGCCGATGCCCAGCAGCCGCAGCCGGTGCAGCAGCAGCGAGCGGGCCGCGTCCAGCTCCCTGCGCAGGTCCAGGACCAGCTCGCGCGGCTCGCTCTCGGGTCGCAGCCGCAGCGAGCGCTGCAGCTTGTTCAGGTCGCGCTGCAACGGGACGGTCGGGGTGTCGGCCGGCACCCCGCCCAGCGCGTCGCCGACCACCAGACGGTCGTGCACCAGCGCGAGCGCGACCGGCGAGCCGTCGCACATCACGGACTGGACGGCGTCCAGCGTCTCGGCCAGTCCGGCGGCCGGGCGGCCGCGCATCGCGGCCAGCGCGTCGGCCAGCCGGACCGACTCGATCACGTGCGCGGAGGAGACCGGGTGGTCCTCGGCGCGCAGCAGTTCGGCGGCCCGGGTCAGCCAGCGGGCCAGCGCGCCGCGCTCGCCGGCCCGCTCGAACAGGTGCTGGTACCAGCCGGGTGACTCGATGCCGGCGCCGTAGCCGGTGTGCTGGGAGAGCCGGCGGTGGGTCCAGGGGACCCAGGTGATCTCGGTCCTCAGCTTCTTCGGCAGCCCGGCCAGCAGCGAGCGGTCCGCCGCGGCGGTGGGCATGGCGCTGAGCGCCGGCACGTGCCAGGCCCCGCAGACCACGGCGATCCGCCGGTGCCCGGCGCGGCGCGCGGTGCGGATCTGCTGGCGCATGTACGCCTCGCGCAGGTCGTCGCGGCGCCGGTGGGACCAGAGCCGGCCGGCCGCGTGCGACTCGGACGGACCGGCGGCACCGGCCGGAGTGACGGGGTCGGCGGGAGCGGAGCGGCCCGGAAAAGGCGGCGGGGCCGCAGCCCCCGGGTGTACCGGGGACTGCGGCCCGTCCGCCCGGCCCGAGGGAACCGCCGTGCCCTCGGGCCGTACCCCGGGCGACCCCGGGGTGCCTACCTTGTCGTCGCGCAGTACGGCCATCGCCTCGGCCACCGCCGCGAACGGGGCGAGGGGATCGTCGCCGGGCAGCCGGTGCTCGACCACGTCCTCCCACCACCCCTCCACGTCCGCTCGGCCGGCGGCCGCGGCCAGCGCGGCGACCGGATCCGCCCGCAGATCGCCGCCCCCCCCCCCCGCCCCCCCCCCCCCCCCCCCCCGCGCGGCCAGCGCGAAGCCGCTGGCCGCCGGCAGGTCGATGAACCGCACCGGGATCCCGGCCGCCAGCGCGTGCTGGATCGCCACCCACTCGGGCGAGAAGGCCGCGAAGGGCCAGAACGCCGCCCGGGCCGGTTCGTCGACCGCGTGGGCCAGCAGCGCCACCGGCGGCACCATGTCCCGCTCCGCCGCCAGGGCGATGATCGGGTCGGCCTCCGGCGGCCCCTCGATCAGCACGGCGTCGGGCCGCAGCCGGGCCAGGGCCGCGCCCACCGCGCGGGCCGAACCGGGACCGTGGTGCCGCACGCCCAACAAGGTCACCTCACCGTTCATTGCTCTTCCCCCTTGTGTGATCGTGACGTCGTGTCCCTGCCGCCGGTGTTCAGTGGGACAGCTCGCGCGCCGCCCGGTAGAAGTCCTTCCAGCCCTCGCGCTCGCGGACCACGCCCTCGACGTACTCCGCCCAGACCAGGTGGTCGGCCACCGGGTCGCGCAGCACCGCGCCCAGCACGCCGGCCGCCACGTCCCCGGCGCGCAGCACGCCGTCGCCGAAGTGCGCGGCGAGCGCGAGTCCGTTGGTGACCACCGAGATCGCCTCGGCGGTGGAGAGCGTGCCGGTGGGCGACTTGACCTTGGTGCGGCCGTCGAGGGTGATGCCCTCGCGCAGCTCGCGGAAGACGGTGACGACCCGTCGGATCTCCTCGGCCCCGCCGGGAAGCTCCGGCAGGTCCAGCGAGCGGCCCAGTTGGCCGACCCGCCGCGTGACGATCTCGACCTCCTCGTCGAGGGTCGCCGGCAGCGGCAGTACGACCGTGTTGAACCGGCGGCGCAACGCACTGGAGAGCTCGTTGACGCCACGGTCCCGGTCGTTCGCGGTGGCGATCAGGTTGAATCCGCGAACAGCCTGAGTCTCGCCGCCCAACTCGGGTACCGGCAACGTCTTTTCCGACAGGATGGTGATCAGGCTGTCCTGGACGTCGGCCGGCATCCGGGTCAGCTCCTCGACCCGGGCGATCTTGCCCTCCGCCATCGCCCGCATCACCGGCGAGGGCACCAGGGCCGCCCGGCTGGGGCCGTTGGCAAGCAACTGCGCGTAGTTCCAGCCGTATCGGACCGCCTCCTCGGGCGTGCCGGCGGTGCCCTGGACGAGCAGCGTGGAGTCCCCGCTGACGGCCGCCGCCAGGTGCTCGGAGACCCAGGTCTTCGCGGTGCCCGGCACCCCGAGCAGCAGCAGCGCCCGGTCAGTGGCGAGCGTGGTCACCGCGACCTCGACGATCCGGCGCGGTCCGACGTACTTGGGCGTGATCACGGTGCCGTCCGGCAGCTCGCCGCCCAGCAGGTAGGTGGCCACCGCCCAGGGCGAGAGCCGCCAGCGCTCGGGGCGCGGCCGGTCGTCCTGCGCGGCCAGCGCGGCCAGCTCGCCGGCGAAGGCGTCCTCGGCGTGCGCGCGCAGCACCTCGGTGGTACCGGCGGTGGTGTCGGTGGCAGCGGCATGGGTGGCGGTGGTGGCGGTGGTCGTCATGAGGAGCTCCTTCAGGTCGGCCGCCGGGACACACCGCTGGGGGTGCCGTGGACGGAGGAGTGCAAAGGGAGCATCGGCGCAGATGGCAGGCCCGGGCCCGGAGTACCGCTCCGGCCTGCGAGAACCACTCTGCACCCCGCCACTGACAATCGGCGCCCGCCGCCGGGGACCCCAGAGGGATTCGAGCCGAAGCCGGACATCGTCGCGACGACCCACGAGCAGACGTCGGACAACGCGAACCCCTTCCCCGCGGGGCGGGTCCTGCTCACGGTCGAGATCGTCTCGTCCGACCGGGACGGCGACTATGCGAAGAAGCGCACCTGGTACGCCCGCAACGAGATCCCGCTCCACCTGATCGTCGACCCGAACGACGGCGTCTGGGAGCTGCACACGCAGCCCCACGCAGGCTCCTACCGGACGGTCGAGTACGGCGAGTTCGGTGAGGACGTGAAGCTGCCCGAGCCACTCTCCTGCTCGATCGCCACCGCCACCTTCAAGGTCTACCCACCCCGCCGGCTTCCCTGAGGACGTGTCAGTGTCCCGCCGTAGCGTGCGGGGCATGGAGGAACGCTGGAGCACCGAACACATCCTGTCCCTCGCACCCGACGCCGCCTCGCAGAAGGCGGCCGGCAAGCTCTCCTCCCCCGCGCCCTGGTCGCAGACCGGCAGCGGGCAGGGGGCGCTCTGGGGGCAGTGCCGGGGCAGCGGGAGCACCCCGTACCGGACGGTCGTGGAGCTGGCCACGCCCGCCTACCAGTGCAGCTGCCCCAGCCGGAAGTTCCCGTGCAAGCACGCGCTGGGGCTGCTGCTGCTCTGGAGCACCGGCCCGCAGGCGGTGGCCGAGGGGGCCGAACCGGCCTCCTGGGCCGGCGAGTGGCTCGCCGGGCGCCGCCTGCGCGCGGAGGAGGCCGCCGAGAGGGTGACGGCGAGGGCCACGGCGGTCGCCGCCGATCCGGCCGCGGCGCGCCGGCGCGCCGAGCGCCGCTCGGCGCGGGTGGCCGCCGGTACCCAGGAGCTGCGGCTGCGGCTGACCGACCGGATCCGCCGCGGCCTGGCCGACGGCAGCGCCACCACCACCGACTGGGAGGAGGTGGCGGCCCGCATGGTCGACGCACAGGCCCCCGGACTCGCCTCCCTGGTGCGGGAGTTGGCCCAGCAGCCGGCGGACGCACTGGCCGACCACGCCCTGCTGCACCTGCTCGCCGCCGCCTACGACCGGGTCGGCGAGCTGCCCGCGCCACTGGCCGCCACCGTCCGCAGCCGGATCGGATTCACCACCGACAGCGCCGAGTTGCTGGCCGGCCCGACCGTGCGTGACCGCTGGCTGGTGCTCGGCGGCCGGGACAGCACCGACGAGCGGCTGACCACCCGCCGACTGTGGCTGCACGGCACCAAGACCGCCCGCCCGGCCCTGCTGCTCTCCTTCGGCCGACCCGGCCAGGCCCCCGAACTCGCGATCCCCACCGGCCAGTTGCTGGAGGCCGAGGTCGCCTTCCAACCCGCCGCCCGGCCCCTGCGGGCCGCGCTGGGCCCGCGCCACGGCCTGCCGACCACCCCGAGCGGGCCGGCCGCCCGCCCGCCCGGCCTCTCACCGGCGGGCGCCCTGGCCGCCTACGGCGAGGCGGTGGCCGACGATCCGTGGCTGACCTCCTGGCCGGTGGTACTGACCGCGGTGGTGCCCGTCGCCGGGCCGACCGGCTGGCAACTGAGCGACGGGCGCGAGGCGCTGGACCTGCGCCCGGCCGGCGACGCGGCACTCTGGCGGCTCGTCGCGGTCTGTGGCGGCCGGCCGATGACGGTCTTCGGCGAGTGCGGGCACCGCGGGTTCGCGCCGGTCACGGTCTGGGACGAGAGCGGCCGGCCGACCGGGGTGGCGCAGTGACCCGCGTGGCACACCCGAACGGAGCAGCCCGGTGAACGGGGCGCCAGTGAACGGAGCGGCAGTGAACGGAGCGGCGATGACCATCGACCTGGACGACGCGTTCTGGACCCGGCTGCACAGCGCCGCCCTGCTCGGCACCGACCGGCGCCCGCTGCCCGCGCCCGACCCGGACTCGCCCGCCTTCGCCGCCGCGGACCAGGTGGGTGGGGGAGGGGGTGGGGGGGGCGGG
>NZ_BAAALF010000252.1:0-9866 GCF_039528135.1 Kitasatospora nipponensis
CTCGGGCGTCTCGGCGCCCGCCGTCCAGCCCAGCGGCGCGGCGGGCGGCGTGAAGCCGTCGGTCGCCGGTACGGCGCCCAGCGCCACCCCGAGCGCGCCGGGGGGCGCCCCGCAGGTCGCGGGCGTGCCGA
The DNA here is from genome assembly GCF_039528135.1 of Kitasatospora nipponensis. NCBI lineage: Bacteria > Bacillati > Actinomycetota > Actinomycetes > Kitasatosporales > Streptomycetaceae > Kitasatospora > Kitasatospora nipponensis. The sequence continues at coordinate 132 of NZ_BAAALF010000252.1, forward strand.
AGGGCGCGGCGCAGACCGGCGAGGCGCCCGGCGGCCAGTCGTCCACCGGCACCCTGGCGGCCGGCTCCGGGCTGGCCGCCGCGGGCGTGGCGGGCATCGGCTTCGCCGTCCTGCGCCGTCGCCGTGCCGGCGCGCAGGGCTGAGACCTCCCATCGCCGTCGGCGCCCCGGGTGGGTGCCGGCCGCGATGGGCGCCTCGATCGCGCTGGTGCTCTCCGCGCTGATCCTGACCTCCGCCCCGCGGCAGCCGGCCCCGGTGCGGATCAGCACCGCGGCGGCGTCGCCGGCCACGGCCGCGACGCCCGACGCACCCGGCACCGCAGGCGCCGGCCAGGCGCCGGCGGGCGGCGCCGGCGGAACGACCCCGCCGCCGGCTACCAGGACGGCCTCGCCGCCGGTGCACCTGACGATCGCGCGGATCGGGGTGGACGCGCCGGTGGTGGACACCGGCCTGAACACCGACGGGACCGTCGAGGTGCCGCCGATGGACCGGCCTTCCGAGGTCGGCTGGTACCGGGGCACGCCGACCCCCGGGCAGGTCGGTCCGGCCGTGCTGCTCGGCCACATCGACACCCGCCAGGGCCCGGCGGTCTTCAACCGGTTGCCGCAGCTGCGCCCCGGTGACCGGATCGACATCCGCCGCCAGGACGGCAGCACCGTCTCGTTCCAGGTGCGCGAGCTGCACGACTACGCCAAGACGGCGTTCCCGACCGAGCTGGTCTACGGCAACACGCCGGGTCCGCAGCTGCGGTTGATCACCTGTGGCGGGGAGCTCGGCTCGGACGGGCACTACAAGGACAACATCATCGTGATGGCGGACCCGATCTCCTGAGGCCCCGGTTCCGGCCCCGGGTCCGCGGGCGGCGTCCGGGCCGGCCCGGCTGCAACCGCCGGGCCGGCCCGAGCCGTGTGGCAGTCTGACCGGGGTTCTCGGACATTCGTACGGAGAGGGACCACCAGCGTGAGTTCACGGCTTGGCCGACAGGCGGCCCGTTGGGGTGCGGCGGTGGTGCTGGCGGTCGCCGCGCTCGCCGGCTGCGCCGGTCCCGGACAGCTGCACGACGCCGGCCCGACGCGTCCGCTGGCCTCCCCGCCGAGCCCGCCCAGTCCGGTCGAACTCTGGCCGGCGGTGGCCCTCTCCACCAGCCCCACGCCCGCGGTCGGCAGCCCGGGAGCACCGGAGCCGGTGCCGGGGATCACGGTGTCCGGCGACGACATCCGCACGGTCGACGTCAGCCGGCTGCTGCGCCAGGACAGCCGGGACGTGCCCGCCTCGGAGCAGGAGGCGGTGACCGGCTGCACCGGCTGCCAGGTGCTCGCGCCGCAGTTCCGCGACCTGACGGGCGACGGTCGCGAGGAGCTGCTGACCGCGGTGCTGACCGCCGACCAGCGTGGTGACCTGCACGTCTACCGGCTGGTCGAGCACCAGCTGGTGCCGATCCTGACCCTGCCGGTGGCCGCCGGGTTCTGGGCCGACACCCTGCTGTCCGACCTGGAGGTGCACGAGCCGGCCGGCACGGCCGCCGTCGTGCTCAGCACCTACCACTGGGACGGCGCCCGGCTGGCCTTCTCCAACCGGCAGATCAAGCCGACCGGTCCGGGCGGCGACGCCCCCGCGTGCCTGCTGGGCGACCTACAGGTCGGCACGCTGCCCGCGAGCGCCAAGCCGACCCTGCCGAGGAATCCGGGCACCCCCAGCGCGGGTCCGATCCAGCCCTCGGCCCGGCCCTCGGTGGCGCCCCCCGCGCCGGGCGGGGCCGGCGCGGCCCCGGCGTTCGCCACCCCGTCGGCCCTCCCGTCGGCCGCGCCACCGGCGGCTCCCGTGCCGAGCGCCCCGCCGGCCACCCCGGGGGTGAGCCGATGAGCGCCCCGGTGCCCGGCACCCCGCGGATCCTGCTGGTCGAGGACGACGAGGTGATCCGCGAGGCCACCCGGATGGCCCTGGAGCGCTACGGCTTCCCGGTGGACACCGCCGCCGACGGTCTGGAGGGCCTGGAGCTCTTCCGCGCGCGGCGGCCCGACCTGCTGCTGCTGGACGTGATGCTGCCGCTGCTGGACGGGGTCGGACTCTGCCGGCGGATCCGCGAGGAGAGCCAGCTGCCGATCCTGATGATGTCGGCCCGCACCGACCCGGTCGACGTGGTCTCGGGGCTGGAGGCCGGCGCGGACGACTACCTGGTCAAGCCGTTCGAGACCGCGGTGCTGGTGGCCCGGATCCGCACCGTGCTGCGCCGCACCGGCCTGCCGGCCCGGGCGCCCGCGGCCTGGCCCGCGCCGGCGGCCCCGCCGGTGCCCGGCGCCCCGCCCGTCCCGTCCACCCCACCGGCCCCGACTTCGCCACCTGCCCTGACTTCCCCACCTGCCCCGCCCGTGCCACCCGTGCCACCCGCTCCCGCCGGGCCCCCGCTCGCGGTGCGGGACGTCGACGGGCTGCAGGTGGACACCGAGGCGATGGAGGTGCGGGTCGACGGCCGGGAGGTCCTGCTCACCCCCACCGAGCTGCGCCTGCTGCTGGAGTTCACCGCCGCCCCCGGCGTCCTGCTGGAGCGCCAGACGCTGCTGGAGCGGGTCTGGGACTACGCCTGGGGCGCCGACTCCCGGGTGGTCGACGTCCACGTCCAGCGTCTGCGCGCGAAGATCGGGGCCGAACGGATCGAGACGATCCGCGGCTTCGGCTACAAGCTGCGCCGCCCGCGCGCGGGCGGCCGGGCATGAACCTGCGCCGCCAGATCGCCACCACGGTCGCCGTGGTCTCCTGCCTGGTCGCGCTCGCGCTGGGCCTGCTGGTCCACCAGGCGATGGTCCGCCAGCACGAGGCCCAGGCCCGGGCCACCGCCGAGCGGGCGCTGGACTCGCTGCTCGACGCCTACGAGAACTCCCGGCAGGTCGTCGCCCCCACCTGGCACGCCGCCGTCGACGACCCCGGACTCCCGCCGGACCTGCGCCGGCTGGCGCTGCGCGGGCACCACGGCTCGGAGCTCGGCGCGAGCCCGGCGGGCACCGCGATGTGGGCGGCGGCCGGCAGCGGCGGCCAGGTCATCTCGCTCTGGGTGGACTACTCCCAGGACGAACGGGCGATCGCCGACCTGGACCGCACCATCCTGGTCTCGGCGGTGCTCTCGGTCCTGGTCACGGTGCTGGCCGGGGTGCTGGCGGCGCACCGGATCAGCGGCCGGCTGCGCGGCGCGGCCCGCACCGCCCGCACCATCGCCCAGGGCGACCTGACCGCGCGGATCGGCCCACTGGGCCGGCCGCGCGACGAGGTGGCCGAACTCGCCGCCGCCGTCGACTCGATGTCGGCCGCGCTGCGCAGCAAGCTGGAGAACGAGCAGCGCTTCACCGCCGACGTCGCGCACGAGCTGCGCACCCCGCTGACCGGCCTGCTCACCGCGGCCGGCCTGCTGCCGCCGGGGCGTCCCACCGAACTGGTGCAGGACCGGGTGCGGGTGCTCTGCAGCCTGACCGAGGAGTTGCTGGAGGTCTCCCGGCTGGACGCCGGCGCCGAACGGCCGGAGCTGTCGGTGGTGCCGCTGGGACCGCTGGTGACCCGGATCGTCGAGGGCGTGCCGCCGCTCGCCGGGTCCCCCCTGCCGGCGGCGCCCGCGGTCGAGCTGAGGATCGAGCGGGCCGCGCAGGTCACCACCGACCCGCGCCGGCTCGACCGGGTGCTCGGCAACCTGGTGGCCAACGCCCAGCGGCACGGCGCCCCGCCGGTGCGGGTGGTGGTGGACGGCCACCGGATCACCGTGCGCGACCACGGCCCGGGCTACCCCGAGGACGTGCTGCGCGAGGGTCCGCAGCGCTTTCGCACCGGTGCCCGGGAGCGGGGACAGGGGCACGGACTGGGGCTCACGATCGCCCAGGGGCACGCCGCGGCGATCGGTGTCGAGCTGCGGCTGGAGAACCATCCGGGTGGCGGCGCGGTGGCCGAACTGCGGCTTCCGGGAGTCGAGCTGATGGAACACCAGGACGGCTGGGCTCGGGGGGTGGTTGCGGTGCGCACGGACGGGGATCGGCGCTAGGGTGGGCCGCCGAGGGGGGATGCCTTGATGGCTCTGTGCGTGTGCTGTGGAGCGGCCTCGGCCCCGGGAGCGGCCGGCTGTGCGGCCTGCGGGCAGGCGCTGCCGCCGTCCCGGGCACCCGGCCCGCCACCGTGGGGACCGCCGGCGCCGCCGGCCACGATCGGGCCGCCCGCCCCCGCCGACCCGCCGGACCCGACCGCCGCGCCCTGGGGCCTCGGTGTGCCCTACCGGCCGTCCACCGGCCGGGGCCGGGCGCTGTGGGCGCTGTGGTGGCCCGCGGTGCGGGCGCTGATCGCGCCGACCGCGCTGCTCCTGGTGGTCGCCGCGCTGGCGGCGATCCCCGACCACGGCTCGCTCTTCGACCTGTTCGGCGCCTCCGTGCCCCCCTACGGCGCCCGCTACGGCGGCATGCTCGCGCTGACCCTGACAGCGTTCGGCGCCCCCTGGCAGCTGACGGTGGGCAGCGGTCCGCAGATCCCTGCCGGTGCCGAGCACCTCACGTTCCACCTGCTGCCGATGACGGTGACGCTGGCCTGGCTCGGCCTGCTCCGGCTCGGCCTGCACGCCGCGCAGCGCGCCCGCACGGCCCGCACCGGGCGCCCGCCGAGCGGGGCGGAGGCTCTGCGGGAGGCCGCCAGGACCGCCCTGGTGGCGTCCGTGGTCACCCTGCTGATCGGCCTGCTCTCCGGTACCGACTGGCAGCGCCCGGCTCCGGGGGCGGGCGGCGGCTGGCTGCCGGGCGGGTCGGCCCCGGTGTGGGGCAGCCACCTGGCCGCCGGCGCCGGCTGGGCGTGGGCGGTGCTCGGCTCGGCCGTGCTGGCCGGCCTGCCGGCGCTGGCCGTGCACGGAACCGACGCGCTGCGCCGAGCGGCCCGGCGCGACGCGCGGCCGCGCGGCTGGGCGGTGGCCGGGCTCCTCTCGGCGCAGGTCCTGGCGGTGGCGGCCGCGGCGGCCGCGCTGGCCGGCCTCGTCCTGCTCGCGCTGCGGGGCCACGGCGGCGCCACGCTCGCGGGGCTGGCCGTGCTGCCCAACCTCGGCCTGCAGCTGATCGGCTTCGGTTCGGGCGCCACGCTGGCGGCCGGCGGGCACTCCTACCGCGACGGCCACGAGCCGCTGCGCGGCCCGGCCGGCTGGCACACCTCGCTGCTGGACCTGCCGTCGGCCGACGGGGCCTGGCGGCTGGCCGTGCTGGCGGCGATCGCGACGGCCGCGCTGTTGGGGTTCGCCGCCCACCGGCGCGGGCTGGACCGGGCCGGCCGGCTGCGGCTGGCCACCGTGCACTGGGCGGCGCTGAGCGCGCTGATGCTGCTCTCCGGCGCGCTGACCGAGAGCGCCTGGAGCGTCGCCCGCCGCGCCGCTGCGGACGGCGACCCGGCCGGCGCGCTGGTGGGCGGCCTGGGCGAGGTGCGGCTCAGCACGCACTCCTCGGTGGCGCTGGGCGTGGCCGGGGTGCTGCTGGCGAACCTGCTCTGGACGGCGCTGGGCGCGCTGCCGCTGCCCGAGCTGCTCTCGCCGCGCGTCGCAGCCCTCCCGCCGGCGTCCCCGCGGCCCGCCGCGTACCTGCCGCAGCCGGCGTACCCGCCGCAGCCGGCGCACGCGCCCCACCCGGCGCCGCCCGCTCCCGGCGCGCCGAGCGCGCCCCAGGGTCCGGCCGCGGCGCTGCTGCCGCCGCCCACCGACGTGCTCGACCACTAGGACGCGGGCCCCGGCGCCCGGTGCCGGACGGGCGGGCGCCGTCCGCGGCGGGCAAGGCAAAGGGCCCCGCGGGGGAACGGGGCCCTTTGTCGCTCAGCACACGGCGTCAGGGCTGCGCCGGTGCTGGGGCGACGGCGCCGGGGGAAGAGCGCCGTCTTATTCGGTTGGCTCGACGGCGTCCGGCTCGGGCCGGACGCGCGGGTGCTGCGCGGGTGCCGTGCGGCGGTGCGCCCCGGCCGGTTCGGCCCGGGGACGGCGGTGGGACCGCCGGGCGCCGCCGGTGGGCACCGGTGTGGAGACGTGGGACCGCCGGTCTGGTGGTCCTGTCCTCACGGAGGGTGAGGGAATACCCACGGTCACCGCCGGTGGGCGGGGGCAGCGGAAGCGGCGACCCGCCGTCCGGAACTGGCCTCCGGCGAACCCCCACCCCAGCATCGTGGTGGACAGAGGCCGTGCTCTGCAACCGATTCGACCGACTTCGAGGTAGTCCATTTTCCGCCTGACCGGTTCCTGACACCCTGTCAGTACGGATCGGGGGTGCGGTCGGGGGCCCGACCGGCTCGTCGATCTTCGGTCACCGTTGGTAGTCGACCTCCGGCGTCCGGTCCGGGATCCGGGCGCGTGCGCCGGTCCGGCCGGGGCTCCGGCCGGCGGTCGGGGTCGGCGCCGGGTGGTGCGGCGGCGGCCCGGGCGTCGCCCAGTGCGGCCGCCGCACCTCCTGGCGCAGTCGTGAGCCGGCCGCTGTCCCCTGCCGCCGGCTCCACCGCACCCGCGCCCGATCCCACGGCGCAGCACCCGGCCACGGGGGCCGGAGGTGGTGCGCCACGTGCGCGAGTGGACTGGAACATTCCACGCGTGGTCCTGCCGAACCGCACGGGCGAGGGCCCGGGTGCCCCGGCGACGCACCTGGAGGGCGCGCCGCGGTCGTGCGGTCGCCCGGTCAACGAGCGCGCGACCGCCCCGACACGGGCGCGCGGCATGTGGGTGAAGGGGGGCAAGGCCCAGCCCGGTAGACTCGACAGGGACACCCCACCTCGTTGCCGCCGGAAGGCCGTCTGTGTCCTCTGCTACCCCCGACCAGTCCGCAGCGCCGGTCGACACCGTTCTGGTGGTCGACTTCGGTGCGCAGTACGCCCAGCTCATCGCCCGCCGGGTGCGTGAGGCGCGGGTCTACAGCGAGATCGTGCCGAGCTCCATGCCGGTCGCCGAGATGCTCGCCAAGGACCCGAAGGCGATCATCCTCTCCGGCGGCCCGTCTTCGGTCTACGAGGAGGGCGCGCCGCGGCTCGACCGTGCGATCTTCGAGGCCGGGGTGCCGGTCTTCGGCATGTGCTACGGCTTCCAGCTGATGGCGATCACGCTCGGCGGGACCGTCGACAACTCCGGCGCGCGCGAGTACGGCCGCACCGCCCTGCACGTCTCCAAGAGCGGCTCGACCCTCTTCGAGGGCACCCCGACCGAGCAGTCGGTGTGGATGTCGCACGGCGACGCCTGCTCCGCCGCCCCCGCCGGCTTCGCGGTGACCGCCTCCACCGACGTGGTCCCGGTCGCCGCCTTCGAGGACGACGAGCGCAAGCTGTACGGCGTCCAGTACCACCCCGAGGTGCTGCACTCCACGCACGGCCAGCAGATCCTGGAGCACTTCCTCTACCGCGGCGCCGGCCTCGCCCCGACCTGGACCACCGTCAACGTGGTCGACGAGCAGGTCGCGCTGATCCGGGAGCAGGTCGGCGACAAGCGGGCGATCTGCGGCCTGTCCGGCGGCGTGGACTCCGCGGTCGCGGCCGCCCTGGTGCAGCGCGCCATCGGCGACCAGCTGACCTGCGTCTACGTCGACCACGGCCTGATGCGCCAGGGCGAGACCGAGCAGGTCGAGAAGGACTTCGTGGCCGCCACCGGCGTCAAGCTCAAGGTGGTCGACGCCGAGGAGCGGTTCCTGAGCGCGCTCAAGGGCGTCAGCGACCCGGAGGAGAAGCGCAAGATCATCGGCCGGGAGTTCATCCGGGTCTTCGAGCAGGCGCAGGCCGAGATCGTGGCCGAGGCCGGCGAGCACGGCCAGTCGGTGGACTTCCTGGTCCAGGGCACCCTGTACCCGGACGTGGTGGAGTCCGGTGGCGGCACCGGCACCGCGAACATCAAGTCGCACCACAACGTCGGCGGCCTGCCCGAGGACCTGCAGTTCTCGCTGGTCGAGCCGCTGCGCAAGCTCTTCAAGGACGAGGTCCGGATGGTCGGCCAGGAGCTGGGCCTGCCCGAGGAGATCGTCCAGCGCCAGCCGTTCCCGGGCCCGGGCCTGGGCATCCGGATCGTCGGCGAGGTCACCAAGGAGCGCCTGGACCTGCTGCGCGAGGCCGACGCGATCGCCCGCGAGGAGCTGACCCTGGCGGGCCTGGACCGCGAGATCTGGCAGTGCCCGGTGGTGCTGCTGGCGGACGTGCGCAGCGTGGGCGTGCAGGGCGACGGCCGCACCTACGGTCACCCGATCGTGCTGCGCCCGGTCTCCTCCGAGGACGCCATGACGGCCGACTGGTCGCGGCTGCCGTACGACGTGCTGGCCAAGATCTCCACCCGGATCACCAACGAGGTCCGCGACGTCAACCGGGTGGTGCTGGACTGCACCAGCAAGCCCCCGGGCACCATCGAGTGGGAGTAGTCCCACCCGCCCGGCCCGGCGGATCGCCGGGCCGTTGAACGGCCGCACCGTCGTCCACGTACTCGTGGATGGCGGTGCGGCCGTTCGCGTCGGATCCGGCCGGGTCGCGAGTGGGGTCGGATCCGACGCTCGTGGGGCGGGATACCGTCGAAAAGTGATCAGGAACGGGCAGAATGCGGACCGGACCTGTCGGGAGCTGATGGGCCGTACGGGAAGGTGACGTGATGATGGAGGGCACCAGGGACTCGGTCGGCGCCGGGGGCCCGGAGCTGCCGTCCCAGCGGCCGGAACCCGCCGCGGGCGAGGGGCGGGCCGCGCACCGCCGCGCGCTGGCGAGCCGGTACGCGCTGCTGCCGCTGCGGCTCTTCCTCGGCGTCACCTTCGTCTACGCGGGGCTGGACAAGCTCGCCGACAGCCACTTCCTGGCCGGCCGGGGCGACCTGCAGTCCTTCTACGCCCAGACCCTGTACGCCCGGTCGCACAGCCCGGTCGGCTGGGCGCTGGAGCCCGCGCTGCACGCGCCGACCTTCTTCGCCCTGCTGATCGCCTTCGGCGAGCTGGCGGTCGGGCTCGGCACCCTCTTCGGCCTCTGGGGCCGGGTGGCCGCGCTCGGCGGCGCCACGCTCAGCCTGACCCTGTTCCTCACCGTCAGCTGGAACACCACCCCGTACTACCTGGGCAACGACCTGCCCTACCTGATGGCCTGGAGCGCGCTGCTGCTGGCCGGCACGCCGTACCTCTCGGTGGACGGCTACCTGGCCCGGCGGGCCGAGCGGGACCGGGCCCGCGGGCTGGACGAGCACGCGGTGCGCCGGCGCTCGGTGCTGGACGGCGGCATCGCGGCGGTCGCGCTCGGCGGTGCCGGCCTGCTGGCCGGCTCGCTCACCGCCACCTTCGTGCGCGGCAAGCCGAAGCCGGTGGCCCTCACGCCGAGCCCGGCCCCTTCGGCCGGTGCCTCGCCGAGCGGTGGCGCGAGCGGCGGCGCCGCGAAGGTCTCGGTGGCGGTGGCCGACGTTCCCGTCGGCGGCTCCGCCACCGTCAAGGACCCCAGCAGCGGTGACGCGGTCTACATCGTGCAGCCCAAGGCCGGCCAGTACTGCGGCCTCTCCTCGATCTGCACGCACGCCGGCTGCACCGTCGACCCGCCGAAGAACGGCCAGCTCAGCTGCCCGTGCCACGGTTCGAAGTTCGACGCCGCGACCGGGGCGGTGCTGACCGGCCCCGCCGTGAAGCCGCTGCCCAAGTACACGGTCACCAAGGACGGCGACCGCCTCGACCTCGGCGCCCAGCAGTCCTGAGGCGCACGCCCGCCCGGCCAGGTCGACGTCGACGCCACCACCGGCACCGTCTCCCTCAACGGCCGACC
>NZ_BAAALF010000253.1:0-9817 GCF_039528135.1 Kitasatospora nipponensis
CGCCCGGTCACCGTCCTCGCGGTGACCGGGCGGGCGTGCGCCAAGGCCTTAGGGCCTGTCCTCCGGCGGCGGCCCCTGCTCGCCGCCGCGCCCGCGCCGCGACATCGCGGCCACCGCGCCGGCCAGCCCCCCGGTGCCCAGCACGATGCAGGTGACCGGCACCACGATCCGCCCGTTCACGGTGAACCCCCGCAGCGAGGCCAGCAGGTAGAGCGTGGCGAGCACGGTGAAGAGCCCGCCGGCCACGAACGAGAAGACGTCGAAACGATGCCGCTTCATCCCTGCACCACCTGAATGTCGCCGAGGCCGACCTCGATGACGAGGTCGATGGTTCCCTTGGAGGCGGTCCCCGCCGCCGGGGCGATGTCGAGCCGCTGGTGCGTGCCGACCCCGCCCTTGAAGCTCTGCTGCGGGATGCTCGCGCTGCCGACCAGGGTCCGCAGGTTGAGCCGGACCTCGACGTCGGACGGCACGGTGACGCGCACGTCGCCGGTGCCCAGCCGGACCGCGGTGGAGACCGTGGCGCCGGCCGGGTCGACGGCACCGAGGTCGACGGTGATGTCGCCGGCGCCCAGCACGTACTGGGACTGCACGTCCGCCGCGGTGGTCGGCGCCCAGGTGCGGTCGCCGAAGGCGGCGTCGGTGGAGGAGAGCGAGTGGCCCAGCACCGCGAGCAGCAGGGTCACCAGCAGCGCGGGGACGGCCAGCACCCGGGCCCGGCCGAACTTCGCGCCCACCAGCATGGTCAGCCCCAGCACCAGCAGGGCGGCGGCCAGCGTGGTGGAGAGCAGCACCGTGGTGCCGAGCGTGGTGTTGCTCGCCCAGACCCCCCAGCCGGCACCGCCGGCGAGCAGCAGCCCCAGCGGGGCGAGCAGCGAGCGCGGACGGTGGCGGCGGACCGGCGGCGGCGCCGGACGCGGCGACGCGGGTTTGCGCAGCGGGTCGTCGGTGGGCAGGTCGGTCCGCTGCCACCAGGGCTGCGCGGGTGCGCCGGGCGGCGGGGTGGCGCCGTAGGGGTTGCGCTCGGGGTGCCGCGGGTCCCAGAGGTAGCCGCTGGGGCCCATGGGCGGCTGGTCGGCCGGGCGCCCGGGGGCGTCGGCGGTGCCGGTACCGGACGGGTGCGCGGCGGTGGTGGTGTGCGCGGTGCCGGTGGCCGCGCGGGCGGCGGTCTCCTTGGCCAGGTCGACCCGCTGGTGCAGGTCGGCCTTGCGGGCCGTCCACTCGGCGTGGAACTCCTCGCGCCAGGTCTTCCAGTCCGCCAGCGCGCTGGCCCGGGCGGCGCTCTGCGCGGCCGTCGGCCGGTCGTAGGGTCCGCCGGGGCGCGGCGGGTGGCCCAGCCCGCGGGCCCGGCGGCGGCGCTCGGGGTCGTGCCGGACCGCGAAGAAGATCATCGCGCCGAGCAGCATCAGCGGGAAGAGCGAGTCGCCGCTGCCCATCCACGAGAAGAAGACGCCGGTCCCTATCACCGTCAGCAGCACCGCGCCGATCGACTGCCCGTCCACCCGGCCGGTCAGCACCCGTTGCAGCTCGGTCCGCCCGTGCTCGCCGTCCGACCCCTCGGTGGGCACGATCAGCCAGGCCAGCCCGTACAGGAACAGGCCCAGCCCGCCGGTCAGGCAGAGCACGGCGGTCACCACCCGGAAGACCACCGGGTCGATGTCCAGGTGGCGGCCCAGCCCGCCGCAGACGCCGGCCACCACGCGCTGCCCCTCGCTGCGGGTCAGTGGTGGCCGGGTGTCCCCGCTCTGGTCCTGCCCGCTCTGCTGGTCCTCCGCCGCGGTCCGCTCGTCCGTCATGCCTCTATCCTGCGGGCTGCGGGCACCCGGCGGGAGCGGGGTGGGCCCGGTGCGGACCCTGATCTGTCCCTGAGAGGGGATCAGGGGTGGCTGTCCGCCCCGGACCGGTCGACCGTGGCTCGGCGGGCGTGCCGCCGGGTCAGTGCCGCGCCGCCTGGACGGTCGGCGGCGGGCCGCTGGAGTACCAGCGCTCCTCGACCTCGCGGCTCAGCGCGGTGTAGAAGGTCTGCCCCATCCGGGTGTAGCCGGCGTCGTCGGGGTGCAGGGTGTCGTTGAACTCGGCCGGGGTCAGCGCGGGCGCGTCGACGTAGCGCAGGTGCCGGCCCTGCTGCCACTCGGCCGTCTCCAGCTGGCGCACCTGCCGGTTGAACGAGCGGGTGGCGTCCTGCAGGCCGGGGGTGGTGGGGATCAGGCCCTGCACGATGACGCTGACGTCGGGCTCGTCGGTGAAGATCCGGTCCAGCAGGGCCTGCATCCGGTCGGCGGCGTGCGCCTTGTCGGGGCCGCGGTCCAGGTCGTTGATGCCGATGTGCAGGAGCACCACGTCGGGGGTGTTGTCGGCGAGCCAGTGGTCCACCTGGTTGTGGATGTCGTCGATCATCCAGCCGCTGTGCCCCTCGTGCCAGGGGGCGGCGAACGAGCCGCTGCGCTGCGAGCCGACCAGGTCGACCCGGTAGAGCGACTGCTGGGTGACCAGGTTCCAGAGCGGGAGGCGGTAGCCGGCGCCGGTGCTGCTACCGACGCCCACGGTGATCGAGTCACCCAGCGGCATCACCCGCAGCACGGGGGGCTGGGCCGCCAGGGCGCCGGAGCGCGGGCCGCTGACGTGGGCGGTGGCCGTGGCGGTGAGGCCGAGCGAGCCGCAGGCCGCGGCGACGAGTACGGCCAGGGCGCGGGGGAGGAGTCTGTGCACGGCGATCCTTTCGTCTGTCGGTTGACGGCCCGTCAAGGCCAGGTTGACGGGCCGGGAGGCGACCGTGACAGAGGGAGGGAGCGCGGGGCGGAAGAAACACGCTTTTCCGATGATCTTCAGCACCTTAGGGGCTGAACCCTGATGCATTCGGACCTGCGGACGTGTGACCATCGGTGGCGTGGCAGCCCCCGGTACCGAACCGACCCCCGGTCCTCCCGCCCCCGACGGCTCCCCGTCCGGGGCGGCCGAGCCGAGCCCGCAGGCGGGTCGGCCGGCGTACCGCAAGCTCTACCGGAGCCCGCACTCGCGGATGCTCGGCGGCGTCGCGCACGGCCTGGCGGTCCACCTGGGCCTGCCGGTCGCCTGGGTGCGGGCCGCCTTCGTGCTGCTCTTCTTCGCCAACGGCATCGGCGTGCTGCTCTACGCGGCGTTCTGGTTCGTGGTGCCGATCGGGATCGGCGAGCCGGCCCGCGGCAGCGCGCTCGGGGTCACCTACGTCTGGGTGAACGGCGCCTTCGTGCCGGCCGGCACCGCCGGGGCCAGCCCGCAGCCGCTGCGCAAGGGGCGGCGCGGGCGGCTGGGGCGGCTGCGCGACCTGCTGGAGGTCACCTTCCAGGGCGAGGCGCCGCTCCCGCCGGCCGCCCAGGGCGCGCCGGACGGCACCGCGCAGGGCGGTGCCGCCTCCGGTGCCGCCTCCGGCAGCTCGGCCAGCCGGCAGAACCTGGGGCAGCTGGCGGCCCTGCTGATGCTGGTGATCGGCGTGATGGCGCTGCTCAACGCGCTGAACATCCAGTCCTCGCGCCCCTACACCTGGCCGCTGCTGGCGATCGGGGTGGGCGTGGCGCTGGTCTGGCGGCAGGCCGACGACTCGCGCTGGCAGCGCTGGTTCGGGCTGGAGGGCGGCCGGCGGCGCAGCGCGGTCCTGCGGGTCGCCGCCGGCGTCCTGCTGGTGACCGTCGGCATCATCGGCTTCCTGATCCTGCAGGGCACCGGCTCGACCATCGGCTCGGTGGTGGAGGCCTCGATCGCGGTGCTGGCGGGCGTGCTGGTGCTCACCGGACCGTACGCGCTGCGGATGTGGCAGGACCTCGGGGCCGAGCGGACCGCCCGGATCCGGGCCCAGGAGCGGGCCGAGATCGCCGCGCACATCCACGACTCGGTGCTGCACACGCTGACCCTGATCCAGCGCCGGTCCGAGGACCCCAAGGAGGTCCAGCGCCTGGCCCGGGCCCAGGAGCGCGAACTGCGGCTGTGGCTCTACCGTCCGCAGGCCGCCGCCGAGGCCGCCCCCGACACCCTGGCGGAGCGGATCCGCGAGGTGGTCGCCGAGGTCGAGGACCGGCACGGGGTGCCGGTCGAGCTGGTCTGCGTGGGGGACTGCCCGGTCGACGAGCGGATCTCCGCGCAGATCCAGGCCGCGAGGGAGGCGATGGTCAACGCGGCCAAGTACGGTGGCGGAGGACCGGTGCAGGTCTACGCCGAGGTGGAGGGGAGGACGGTGTCGGTGTTCGTGCGCGACCACGGACCCGGCTTCGACCCGGACACCGTGCCGGAGGACCGGATGGGCGTCCGCGAGTCGATCATCGGCCGGATGAAGCGCAACGGGGGCACCGCGCGGGTGCGCCCCGCGCCGGACGGCGGCACCGAGGTCGAGTTGGAGATGGAGAGAGCAGCTGATGACTGAGCCGACGTCACCCGGGGCCACGCCCGCGGGCAGTGGGGCGCAGGGACCCGAGCGGGTGGCGCGGGTCGTCCTGGTGGACGACCACCGGATGTTCCGCACCGGGGTGCGGGCCGAGATCGGCCGCACCGAGACCACCGGCATCGACGTGGTGGGGGAGGCCGACGACGTGGAGTCGGCGGTGCGGGTGGTCGCCGAGACCCGTCCGGACGTGGTGCTGCTCGACGTGCACCTGCCCGGGGGCGGCGGGGTCGAGGTGCTGCGCCGCTCGAGCGCGGTGATGGGCGAGCCGGGCGGGGTGAAGTTCCTGGCGCTGTCGGTCTCCGACGCGGCCGAGGACGTGATCGGCGTGATCCGCGGCGGTGCCCGCGGCTACGTCACCAAGACCATCACCGGCACCGACCTGGTCAACGCGATCTTCCGGATCTCCGACGGCGACGCGGTCTTCTCCCCGCGGCTGGCCGGCTTCGTGCTGGACGCCTTCGCCGCCACCGACACCCCGCCGGTGGACGAGGACCTCGACCGCCTGACCCAGCGCGAGCGCGAGGTGCTGCGGCTGATCGCCCGCGGGTACGCGTACAAGGAGATCGCCAAGCAGCTCTTCATCTCGGTGAAGACGGTGGAGAGCCACGTCTCCGCGGTCCTGCGCAAGCTCCAGCTGAGCAATCGTCACGAACTGACCCGATGGGCGACGGCGCGGCGGCTGGTCTGAGCGGCCGCCGGTGCGGGCGAAGGGCCGCGGCGCGGCGACGCATCGGGGCCTTCGCCGGCGTGACCGGCCGGCCCGGGCCGGCGGGAGCGCCTCCGCGGCCGCCCGCACCGCACCGCGCGGCCGGGGCGTGACTCCGTTCGAGGTGCGGGGAGCCCGTCGAACGACCCCTCGACCGCGAAGCGGGTCCCGGGGGTGCCGACCGAGGGGGCGGCGCGTCGCTGTTCGCGGCCCTTCGGGCGTGGTCGCCCAGCGTGTCGTCTTGCGCCGACCGGCCGGGGTCTGCCTTGCCTATACTCGCGAGGGCTCGATAGCCTCGGCGTAGTTTGCCCACGCCATGATCGAGTCCGTGCCTTCGCGCGGCGCGGCGACCCCCGCATCCACACTTCCTCGTCGAGAGTCCTCCAGATGACCTCCACCGTCATGCCGCCGTCCGTGGACGGCTCCGTTCCCCGAGCCGAGGAGGGAGCCCGCCGGTCCTCCGGCAAGCGTCCCCGGCTCTACGTCCTGGACGGTCTGCGGCTGATCGCGGCCATGGGCGTGGTCGGCTGGCACTGGCTCGGCGTCGAACGGTTCCCGGACGTCTGGCACGGTCTGCCGAGCAAGCTGATGCCGGTGGGGCACCTGATCGGCTCCTACAGCTGGATCGGCGTCGAGCTGTTCTTCATCATCAGCGGCTTCGTCATCTGCATGTCCTGCTGGGGACGCTCGGTGGGTGACTTCGTCACCTCCCGGATCGTGCGGCTCTTTCCCGCCTACTGGGTCTGCGTGCTGATCACCGCGACGGTACTGCTGATAGTTCCGAAGATCTGGGGCGACGACACCTCGTCGCCCACCATCAGCCGCATCCTGACCAACCTGACGATGATGAACACCCCGCTCGGCGTCTCCGACCTCGACCCGGTGTACTGGACCCTCTGGGCCGAGATGCGGTTCTACGTGCTCTTCGGCGTCATGCTGATCTGGGGGCTGACCTACCGTCGGGTGCTGGCGTTCTGCGGCGTCTGGGCGTTCCTGGCCATCATCGCCGGCCAGGCGAACTTCCCGCTGCTGAACACGATCGTCCAGCCGACCTACGCCTGGTACTTCATCGCGGGCATGGTGATCTACCTGATGTACCGCTACAAGGCGAACCTGATGCTCTGGGCGATGCTGGTCTTCTGCTGGCTGATCGCTCAGGACCAGATCCGCGGTGTGATCGGCGGCTACGAGTACGGCACCCGTCACCACATCAAGTGGAGCTACATCGTCGTCCTCAGCACCCTGTGCTTCGTCGTGGTGACGGCCGCCGCGCTGGGCGCCTTCAACTGGATGCAGTGGAAGTGGCTGACCGTCGCGGGCTCGCTCACCTACCCGCTCTACCTGCTGCACCAGGAGATCGGCTTCCAGCTGATCACCCGGCTGCGCCCGGGCCTCGCCCCGTACGCGACCCTCGCCGTGGTCGGCGCGATCATGCTGCTGGCCGCCTGGCTGGTCCACCGTCTGATCGAGCGGCCGTTCGCGCCGATGCTCAAGCGCCGGCTGGACTCCTCCTTCCAGGAGATCCGCCGCCTCAGCGAGCCCGAGGCGAAGTCGCCGACCCAGAGCTGACGCTTGACGCCGGGTCGGTATCCTCGGGTGTTCGAACCCGATGGGACCGGCCCGGCGCCCTTGCGTTCGGCCTGAGCAGAACAGGACCGTCGGTGAACCCCGAGCCAGTGACCAGAGAGAGTCCCGCCATGACCGCGCGCGTCGCAGACGCTGTTCAGCACGGCCCGGCAGGCGCCGTGGACGACGAGTCCGGACCCGTTCGAGGTGGGGCCGCCCGTGCGCTGGCCCTCCTGCAGCGCACGGTCTGGCTCTGGCCCGCACTGGTCACGCTCGGTCTCGGGGTGCGCGGCAGCTGGCGCCCGGAGCTGTGGCGCGACGAGCTGGCGACCTGGAGCGCGGCCACCCGCAGCACCGGCGACCTGTTCGACATGCTCCAGCACGTCGACGCCGTCTCCGGGTCCTACTACCTGCTGATGCACGGCTGGATCTCGCTCTTCGGGGACTCGCCGACCGTCTTCCGGCTGCCCTCCGCGCTGGCCATGACCGGCGCGACGGTCTTCGTGGTGCTGGCCGGGCGCAAGCTCTTCGGCCCCTGGGCGGGGCTCTTCGCCGGCCTGCTCTTCGCGGTCTTCCCCAGCGTCTCGCGCTTCTCCCAGGAGGCGCGCTCCTACGCCTTCGCCGTGCTCGCGGTCTCCGCCGCGACCTGGCTGCTGCTGCGGGCGCTGGAGCGGCCGACCGTGCTGCGCTGGCTGCCCTACGCGGTGAGCGTCACGGCCGCTGGCTACTTCCACATGGTGTCGCTGTGCGTGCTGGCCCCGCACGCGGTGGTCGTGCTGATGCGCTGGTGGCGCGAGCGGCGGGCCCGGCTGCTGATCGGCTTCCCGGCCGCCGTCCTGGTGGCGCTGCTGCCGGTGGTGCCGCTGGTGCTGCTCGGCCGCAAGCAGGTGGGCCGGCAGATCTCCTGGCTGCACACGCCGAACCTGCAGGACTTCGTCAACACCTGGCACGGCATGTTCGGCTCGCCGCTGATCAGCGGCTGCATGCTCTGCCTGGCCGCGCTGCCGGCCGCCTGGCCCAAGGGCCGCCGCCCGGCGGTGGAGATCGGCCTGGTGGCCGCGATGCCCGTCGTGCTGATCTGGGAGGTCTCGCAGGGCCAGACCTCGTACTTCCTCGACCGCTACCTGCTCTTCACACTGCCCGCCTGGGCCGTGCTCGCCGGTGCCGGGCTCACCGCGCTGCGCCCGCGGGTGCTGGTCGCCCTCGGGCTGATCGGCACGGCCTGGCTGGGCCTGCAGGACCAGCAGAACCTCCGCGTCCGCACGGCGCACGAGTGGTCGGACGAGAAGGGCGCGGCCCACATCATCGCGAAGGGTTACCAGCCCGGCGACGCCGTCGTCCCGGTGCGCGGTGACGCGGCGTACATGATGCTCGACTTCGCGCTCGACTACTACCTGCCCAAGAACGTCGAGCCCAAGGACGTCTTCGCCGAGAAGACGGCCGCGCAGCGGCACGACCTGTTCGCGCAGGAGTGCCAGCAGCCCGAGAGCTGCGCGGCCGGGACCAAGCGGGTCTGGGTGGTCACCTACGGTTCGACCGACGACCCGTACAAGGGTCTGAGCGCGGCCGAGGTCAAGGTGCTGACTTCCGAGTTCCACCAGGACGAGGTCAAGCACGTGCAGGGACTCACCGTCACATTGCTGGAGCGGAAGACCGCGAACGGGTGATGTGAACCTCCGTATGAATGGAGTTTGTTGGCAGCGCATCCCCGGCTGATGCAAAATCTGACACACCGGCAGCACGCCGTGCGCCGGCGCATCAGAGGCTGCCAGCCCGGGGGATGACGTGTCCACGGAACTATCGAATACGGCGGGCCCGCGGCCCGATGGTGCGGTCGGGGGGCCGCCCGAGCCGACCGAACCCCCTTCCAGATCCGGGCCGCCCGCCTGGCTGAGTCGCGCCCGCAGGGCCCTGCGCCGCGCGGCGCCCGCGCTACTCGGGTACGCCGCGGTCCGGGCGGTCGGCGTCCTGGTGATCGTCGTGCAGGGCAGCAGGCGCGGCGAGCCGGGCCTGCACCGCCTGGGCGTGCTCTGGGACGCGCGGCTCTACCAGCTCATCGCCGAGCGCGGCTACTCCGGAGTGGCTCCCATCCCCGGTCCGCACGGCCTCTACGAGATGTACGCGTTCTTCCCCGCCTACCCCGCCCTCACCAACCTGGTCTGGCGGCTGACGCCGCTGTCGATCAACGCGTCGGCCCTGCTGGTGGCGTGGGCGGCGTCCCTGGTGGCCGCCTGGGGTGTCTTCGCGGTCGTCGCGCGGCTCTACCGGCACCGGGCCGGGGTGATCGCGGCCGTCCTGTGGGGCATCACCCCCGTCGCCGTGGTCGAGAGCATGGCGTACTCGGAACCGCTCTTCGCCGCCTTCGCCTTCTGGGCCGTGTACGCGGTGCTCGCCCGGCGGTGGATCTGGGCCGGTGGCTTGACCGTGCTCGCCGGGCTGACCCGGCCGACCGGCAGCGCGGTGGCCATGACGGTCGCGGTGTCGGCGGCCTGGGAAGTGGTCCACCGGTTCCGCGGGCGCTCCGAGCGCTCCTCGCCCGGCGCCGGCCCGGCCTGGTGGCGACCGGTCCTCGGCGGCCTGCTGGCGCCGCTGGGCTTCGTCGGCTACATCGCCTGGGTGGGCGTGCAGAAGGGCCGCTGGGACGCCTATTTCAAGATCCAGGAAGCCTGGGACTCCAGGTTCGACTTCGGCCGCAACACCTACCAGTCGTTCTCGGCCCTGCTCAGCAGCAGCGGGACGGTGTGGCTGGCCGACGTGGTGGTGGCCATCGTGCTGATCGGCAGCGTGCTGCTGCTGGGCGTCTCGGTGATCCAGCGCCAGCCGCTGCCGCTGGTCCTCTTCAGCCTGGGGATCCTGGTCCTCGCGCTCGGTGACGCGGCCTACTTCAACTGCCGTGCCCGTTTCCTGCTGCCGGCGTTCGGGCTGCTGCTGCCGATCGCGATGAGCCTGACCCGGCTGCGCAGCCGGGCCAGCCTCGTCCTGGTGCTCAGCGGAGCGGCCCTGACCTCGGCGGTCTACGGCGGCTACCTGGCTTTCGTCTACCCCAACGCGCCGTAGTCCGCCGTCCCGCCGTGCCCGGCCGCCCCCGGCGCGGGGGGGGCGGGTCCCGCTCGGGGAGCTTGTGCCCGGTG
>NZ_BAAALF010000254.1:0-9781 GCF_039528135.1 Kitasatospora nipponensis
CGCCCCCCGCGGTGGACAGCGCCGAGACGCCCACCGCCGCCCCGGTCGAGTCCCGCGGCGCGGAGTCGCGCGCCACCGAGGGCCGGGCCGCCGACGGCCGGACCTTCGAGGGCCGCGAGGACCAGCGCGAGGGCCGCCGCGACCGCCGCGACCGCCGCGACCGCTCGGACCGTGCCGAGCAGCGCACGGACGCCCCCGAGGGCGACGCCGGCGACAGCCGTGAGTCGCGCCGCGACCGCCGCAACCGCCGTGACCGCGCCGACCGCCAGGGCGGTCAGGGCGGTCAGGGCGGGCAGCAGCAGAGCGCCCAGCCGGCCGCCGCGCAGCAGCCCAGCACCCAGCCCGCCCCCGCCCAGCAGGGCGGCTACGACGACGACGAGTTCGGTGACGGCCGACGCGGCCGCCGCGGCCGCTACCGCGACCGCAACCGCCGCGGCAGCCGCCGTGACGGCTTCGAGGGCGCGGTGGCCGAGCCGCAGGTCGGCGACGACGACGTGCTGATCCCGGTCGCCGGCATCCTGGACATCCTCGACAACTACGCCTTCGTGCGCACCTCGGGGTACCTGCCGGGCAACAACGACGTCTACGTCTCGCTCGCCCAGGTCCGCAAGAACGGCCTGCGCAAGGGTGACGCGATCACCGGTGCGGTGCGCCAGCCCAAGGACGGCGAGCGCCGCGAGAAGTTCAACGCCATGGTGCGGCTGGACTCGGTCAACGGCATGGACCCGGAGAGCGGCCGCGGCCGTCCCGAGTTCGGCAAGCTGACCCCGCTCTACCCGCAGGAGCGCCTGCGCCTGGAGACCGACCCGGGCGTGCTGACCACCCGGATCATCGACCTGGTGTCGCCGATCGGCAAGGGCCAGCGCGGTCTGATCGTCGCCCCGCCGAAGACCGGCAAGACGATGATCATGCAGGCGATCGCCAACGCGATCACCCGCAACAACCCCGAGTGCCACCTGATGGTCGTCCTGGTCGACGAGCGTCCGGAAGAGGTCACCGACATGCAGCGCTCGGTCAAGGGCGAGGTCATCTCCTCGACCTTCGACCGTCCGGCCGAGGACCACACCGTGGTCGCCGAGCTGGCCATCGAGCGCGCCAAGCGCCTGGTGGAGCTGGGCCACGACGTGGTGATCCTGCTCGACTCGATCACCCGTCTGGGCCGTGCCTACAACCTGGCGGCGCCGGCCTCCGGCCGCATCCTGTCCGGTGGTGTCGACTCGACCGCGCTCTACCCGCCGAAGAAGTTCTTCGGCGCCGCGCGCAACATCGAGAACGGCGGCTCGCTGACCATCCTCGCCACCGCGCTGGTGGAGACCGGCTCGCGCGCCGACGAGGTCGTCTTCGAGGAGTTCAAGGGCACCGGCAACATGGAGCTGCGCCTGGACCGCAAGCTCGCGGACAAGCGCATCTTCCCGGCGGTCGACGTGGACGCCTCCAGCACCCGTAAGGAGGAGATCCTGCTCGGCGCCGACGAGCTGGCGATCACCTGGAAGCTGCGCCGGGTGCTGCACGCGCTCGACTCGCAGCAGGCCATCGAGCTGCTGCTGGACAAGATGAAGCAGACCAAGAGCAACGCCGAGTTCCTGATGCAGATCGCCAAGACCACGCCGGGGTCCAACGACTGACAGGACGTCGGGCGACAGCTCGCGCGCACGGCCCCGGGGGGCCGCTGGTCTCCAGCGGCCCCCCGGGGCCGTGTCGTACCCGGGCCCGGGAGGGCCGGCGCGGAACCGTTGCACGAACCGGACATACCATCTCATCTCTCTCGCTTATCCTCGAAGGGTGGCCAGCCTGGTCGCACGCGGCATTCCGCCAGGAAAGCCGTATTCGTCACCGCGAGGACCAGGACCGATGGCCGAAGAGCAGCAGCACGCGAGCCGGCGCGAGCGCCGTGCCGCGCACCGCAGGGCCCGCAGCCGGCGGGCCAGGGTGCTGCGGATCGTCGCGTTCACGCTGGCCGGCCTGGTGCTGGCCGGTGCGGGGGCGGCCGGGTACGCCTACTGGCGGCTGAACGCCAACATCAAGAGCGTCGACATCGACGGCCAGCTCGGCAGCGGCCGGCCCTCGGCCGCCAACAACGGCTCGTTCAACGTGCTGGTGCTCGGCTCGGACTCGCGCGGCGGCGCCAACAGCTCGCTGGCCGGTGGTGACACCGGGGACACCGCCCGCTCCGACACCGCGATGGTGGTGCACGTCAACCAGGGCCACTCGGCCGGCACGGTGGTCTCCATCCCGCGCGACACCCTGGTGGCCCGGCCCGCCTGCACGGCGCCGAACGGCACCGCGGTCCCGGCCGTGCGCAGCGCGATGTTCAACAGTGCCTACGAGGTGGGCGGCGCCGCCTGCGCGGTGAAGACCACCGAGCAGCTGACCGGCCTGCGGATGGACCACTACATCGAGATCGACTTCTCCGGGTTCGCCAACTTCGTCAACGCCATCGGCGGCGCGAGCGTGACCACCACGGTGAACATCAACGACAAGGACAGCGGCCTGGTCCTCAAGGCCGGCACCAACCACCTCAACGGCGACCAGGCGCTGGCCTTCGTGCGCACCCGGCACGGCGTGGGCGACGGCAGCGACCTGGGCCGGATCGAGCTGCAGAAGCAGATGGTGAAGTCGATCATGCAGCAGGTGAACTCGATCGGGCTCTTCGGCAACCCGGCCAAGCTCTTCTCGGTCGCCGACACGCTCACCCGCAGCATCACCACCGACTCCGCGCTCGCCTCGGTCAGCGCGCTCACCTCGCTGGGCCAGGAGCTCAAGGGGATAGGGACCGACCAGCTGACCATGGTCACGCTGCCGGTGGTCACCGCGCCCACCGACCCCAACCGGGTGGTCCCGCTGAACCCGCAGTCCGGCCAGGTCTGGGACGCGCTGCGCACCGACCGGCCGATGCCGGCGGCGATCGTCAGCAGCCAGCCGTCCAACCCCGCCGACCCCAGGAGCCCCGTGGGCGGCACCGGCGGCACCGGCGGCACCGCAGGGACCGGCAGCACCGGTGGGGCCACCCAGGGCGCCACGGCCGCCGCCGGCTCCGCCGCGACGCCCGCCGGCGCTCCCGCCGCCTCCGCTCCCGCCACCGGGGCCGCCCAGGGCGCCGACGGCGACTCCTGAGCGGTGCGCGGGCGCCCCGGCGGCCGCCGGCGAGGCCGGATCGGAATATCTCCGGGCGGGCCCCGGTTTGGGAAGATGCGGCCGGTCCTGGCAGACTGGTCCGTCGGTCCCGGTTCACGTGCGGCTTCCTGCCGCCGACCCGGTGCCCTCCCGATCTCTAGGAGCATCCCTTGAAGCCCGAAGTTCACCCCCAGTACGTGGTCACCAACGTGACCTGCACCTGTGGCGCCGAGTTCACCACCCGTTCCACCGAGACCTCCGGCGTGATCCGCGCCGAGGTGTGCTCGCAGTGCCACCCGTTCTACACCGGCAAGCAGAAGATCCTCGACACCGGTGGCCGCGTGGCCCGCTTCGAGGCTCGCTTCGGCAAGGGCCTCAGCGGCAACCGGTCCTAGCGCTCCTGCGGCGCCGGTCTCTGGTGCCCCCGCTCCGTGCGGGGGTGCCCAGGGCCGGCGCCGTTCGCGTCCCCGGCACCGCCCGGCACTCCCGGCGCCCTTCGCGGCCCCGGCAGCCCCCACCCCTCCACCGGCAATCCCACGGGAAGTAGGCCCACCCCATGTTCGAGGCAGTCGAAGAGCTCCTCATCGAGCACGCCGCCCTCGAAGAGCGGCTGGCCGACCCCTCGGTCCACGCGGACCAGGCCAACGCGCGCAAGCTCTCCAAGCGCTACGCCGAGCTGACCCCGATCACCCGCACCTACCGCGCCTGGCGGCAGGCCGGCGAGGACATCGTGGCGGCCCGCGAGTTCGCCGCGGAGGACCCCGACTTCCTGGCCGAGGCCAAGGCCGCCGAGAAGCGCCAGGGCGAGCTGACCGAGGAGCTGCGGCTGCTGCTGGTGCCGCGCGACCCCAACGACGACAAGGACGTCATCCTGGAGGTCAAGGCGGGTGAGGGCGGCGAGGAGTCCGCGCTGTTCGCCGGCGACCTGCTGCGGATGTACCTGCGCTTCGCCGAGCGGGTGGGCTGGAAGACCGAGATCATCGACGCCAACGAGTCCGACCTCGGCGGCTACAAGGACGTCTCGGTCGCCGTGAAGTCCCGCGGGAGCACCGAGCCCGGCCAGGGCGTCTGGGCGCGGCTCAAGTACGAGGGCGGGGTGCACCGCGTGCAGCGCGTGCCCGCCACCGAGTCGCAGGGCCGCATCCACACCTCCGCCGCCGGCGTGCTGGTCACCCCGGAGGCCGAGGAGGTGGAGGTCGAGGTCCACGCGAACGACCTGCGGATCGACGTCTACCGCTCCTCGGGTCCCGGCGGGCAGTCGGTCAACACCACCGACTCCGCGGTCCGGATCACCCACCTGCCGACCGGTATCGTGGCCTCCTGCCAGAACGAGAAGAGCCAGCTGCAGAACAAGGAGTCGGCGATGCGCATCCTGCGGTCGCGACTGCTGGCCGCGGCGGTCGAGGCGGCCGAGCAGGAGGCTTCGGACGCCCGGCGCAGCCAGGTCCGCACGGTCGACCGCTCGGAGCGGATCCGCACCTACAACTACCCCGAGAACCGCATCTCGGACCACCGCACGGGATTCAAGGCCTACAACCTGGACCAGGTGCTGGACGGCGAGCTCAACGCGCTGATCCAGTCGGCGGTGGACGCGGACGCGGCGGCCAAGCTGGCCGCCGCGCAGGAGAACTGAGCCCCATCGCCCCAACAGCGTGAGCCCATCGTCCCAAAGACAGAGGTGTGGTCGGATGAACCTGCTGCTCGCCGAGGTGGCGCAGGCCACCCAGCGGTTGGCCGCGGCCGGCGTGCCGTCGCCGCGCTTCGACGCGGAGGAACTCGCCGCACACATCCACCACGTCAAGCGCAGCCAGTTGCACACGGTCAAGGACGCCGACTTCGACGCCCGGTACTGGGAGGCCGTCTCGCGCCGCGAGGCCCGCGAGCCGCTGCAGCACATCACCGGGCGGGCGTTCTTCCGCTACCTCGAACTCGAGGTCGGCCCCGGGGTCTTCGTGCCCCGGCCGGAGACCGAGACGGTGGTCGAGTGGGCCATAGACGCGGTGCGCGAGATGGACGTGGCCGAGCCGCTGGTGGTCGACCTCTGCTCGGGCTCCGGCGCGATCGCCCTGGCGCTGGCCCAGGAGCTGCCGCGCTCCAGCGTGCACGCCTTCGAGCTGGACGAGGGGGCGCTGCGGTACACCCGGCGCAACATCGCCACCAGCTCCGACCGCGACCGGGTCACCCTGCACGCGGGCGACGCCACCCGCGCCTTCGAGGACGACCGCTCCTGGGACGGCCGCTTCGACCTGGTGATCAGCAACCCGCCGTACATCCCGCTCACCGAGTGGGAGTACGTCGCGCCCGAGGCCCGCGACCACGACCCGCAGATGTCGCTCTTCTCCGGCGAGGACGGGCTGGACACCATCCGCGGCATCGAGCGGGTGGCCGCCCGGCTGCTGCGCCCGGGCGGCGCGGTGGTCATCGAGCACGCGGACACCCAGGGCGGCCAGGTGCCGTGGATCTTCAACGAGGAGGGCGGCTGGACGGACACCGCCGACCACCGCGACCTCAACGGGCGGCCGCGCTTCACCACGGCGCGCAAGATCCAGCACTGACCCCGTGACCATGTCGACCACCGTGAACCACTTCACCGCTCCTCGAAGGGGACTGCACTGATGAGCCGTCGTTACGACTGCGCCGATGCGGGCGACCGGGCCACCGGGCTGCGCGAGGCCGCTTCGGCGATCCGCCGCGGCGAGCTCGTCGTGCTGCCGACCGACACGGTCTACGGGATCGGTGCGGACGCCTTCAACCCGGAGGCCGTGGCCGGCCTGCTGGCCGCCAAGGGCCGCGGGCGCGACATGCCCTCCCCGGTGCTGGTCGGCTCGCCGACCACCCTGCACGGCCTGGTCACCGACTTCTCCGAGCGGGCCTGGGAGCTGGTCGACGCCTTCTGGCCCGGCGGCCTGACCCTGGTGGCCCGCCACCAGCCCTCGCTGCGCTGGGACCTGGGCGAGACCCGCGGCACCGTCGCGGTGCGGATGCCGCTGCACCCGGTCGCCATCGAGCTGCTGAACGCCACCGGACCGCTGGCCGTCTCCAGCGCCAACAAGTCCGGCCAGCCCGCCCCCGCCGACTGCGAGGACGCCGAGTACCAGCTGGGCGACTCGGTGGCGATCTACCTGGACGGCGGGCGGGCCGAGCACGGTCTGGCCTCCAGCATCGTCGACGTCACCGGCAAGATCCCGGTCCTGCTGCGCGCGGGCGCGGTCAGCGTCGAGCAGCTGAGGGAGGTCGTACCCGACCTGGAGGCCGGCAGTTGACGGCCGGACTCCATGACGCGCCGCTCGCCTCGCTCGCGCTGGCCCAGCGCCCCGCGGCGGCGCGGGCGCACCGAGCCGCCGGCGGCTTCCGGATCCTGTTCGTCTGCACCGGCAACGTCTGCCGCTCGCCGATCGCCGAGCGGCTGACCCGCCACGAGCTGGACGCCCGGCTCAGCGAGCACCTGGCTGGACAGATCGTGGTGGAGAGCGCCGGGACCTGGGGCCACGAGGGTGCGCCGATGGAGGCGCACGCGGCCACCGTGCTCGGCGAGTACGGCGTGGACAGCGGCAACTTCGCCGGCCGCGAGCTGCTGGACGAGCACGTGGTCGACGCCGACCTGGTGCTCACCGCGACCCTGGACCACCGCGCGCAGGTGATCTCGATGGGCCACGCGGCGGGTCTGCGCACCTTCACGCTCAAGGAGTTCACCCGGCTGGTGCGCTCGATAGACCCGGCCACGCTGCCCGACCCGCGCGGTGGCGCCGACGTCATCGACCGGGCCAGGGCACTGGTGCGCGCGGCCGCCGCGCTGCGCGGCTGGCTGCTGGCCGCCACGCCCGAGGCGGACGAGGTGGGGGACCCGTACGGCGCGCCGATCGGGATGTTCCGCAACTGCGGCGAGGAGATATTCCACGCGCTCGACCCGGTGGTCACCGCCCTGACGGGCGTACCGGCCCCGTGCCGCCAGGACGAGCGCCCGATGCGGTTCTAGGCTGGTTTCCACCGCCCGAGCCCCCCGGAGCGCCGTCATGACCGTCACCGACGCCGTGCAGGTCCACTGGAACCCCTCGCAGGCGCTGCGGAGCGCCGATCCGCAGGTGGCCGACCTGCTGAGCGCGGAGGCGCAGCGCCGCGCCGGCGGGCTGCAGCTGCTGGCCGGCGAGAACCTGGCCACCGAGGCGGTGCTGGACGCGCTGGCGGGCCCGCTGGTGGACAAGTACGCCGAGGGGTACCCGGGACACCGCCACCACGCCGGCTGCGCGCTGGCGGACGCCACCGAGCTGCTGGCGATCGAGCGGGCCCGCCGGCTGTTCTCCGCCGACCACGCGAACGTGCAGCCGCGCTCGGGCACTTCGGCGATGCTGGCGACCTACGCGGCGCTGCTGCGGCCGGGCGACGTGGTGCTCGCGATGTCGCTGGAGCACGGCGGGCACCTGTCCTGCGGGTCCAGGGCGAACTTCTCCGGCCGCTGGTTCGACTTCGTCGGCTACGGGGTGCGCGAGCAGGACGGGCTGGTCGACCTCGACCAGGTCCGCGAGCTGGCCAAGGCGCACCGGCCCAAGGCGATCATCGCCGGCTCGATCTCCTACCCGCGGCACCTGGACTGGGCGGCCTTCCGGGAGATCGCCGACGAGGTGGACGCCTACCTGGTCGCCTCCGCCGCGCAGACCATCGGCCTGGTGGCCGGGGGAGCGGCGCCCTCGCCGGTGCCGTACGCGGACGTCGTGGTGGCCGCCACCCACAAGCTGCTGCGCGGGCCGCGCGGCGGGCTGCTGCTCTGCACCGGGGAGCTGGCGGAGCGGGTGGACAAGGCCGTCTTCCCGTTCACCCAGGGCGGCGCCGCGATGAACGAGGTGGCGGCCAAGGCGGTGGCGTTCGCACAGGCGGACAAGCCGGAGTTCGGCGCGTACATCCGGCGCGCGGTGGACGGCGCGCGCGCCCTCGCGGCGGCGCTGGAGCACGCCGGGGCCCGCCCGCTGACCGGCGGCACCGACACCCACCTGGTCACCGCGGACGTCTCCCCGCTGGGGATCACCGGTGCGGAGGCCGAACGCCGGTGCGCCGCCGCCGCACTCCTGCTCGGCAAGTGCGCACTGCCGTTCGACCCGGCGCCGGCCGCGCAGACCTCGGGGATCCGGCTGGGCACCGGAACGGCGGCCGCGCTCGGGATGGGCGCCGGCGAGCTCGGCGAGGTCGGCGCGCTGATCGGTACCCTGCTCAGTGGGGGTGCGAGCGCCCCGGTGGCGGCCCGGGTGCGCGAACTGGCCGCACACTTCGCGGCGATCGGCAGCCGCTAGGGCGAACCGCGATGCACGCCGCGCTCGTCCGACTCAATAAGGTGTGACCGTGGCGACGCACCTCGAACCCCGGACAACTGCGGGAGTACCTTTCGTACTCACCCGTCAGCGCGCGTGGAAGGAGGCCGTCGGTGCGTGAGTTCCTGCTCGTGCTCTTCAGCACGGCCGCGGTCACCTACCTGCTGACCGGCCCGGTCCGGAAGTTCGCGATCATCGCGGGCGCCATGCCCCCGGTGCGGGCGCGCGACGTGCACCGCGAGCCGACCCCGCGCCTGGGCGGCATCGCGATGTTCGGCGGGCTCTGCGCGGGCCTGCTGGTGGCCTCGCAACTGACCAACCTGGGCAAGGTGTTCAGCGACGACTCCTCCGACATCCGGGCGCTGCTGTCGGGCGTGGGCATCATGTGGGTGCTCGGCGTGCTGGACGACAAGTGGGGCGTGGACGCGCTGGTGAAGCTGGGCGGCCAGATGATCGCCGCCGGCGTGATGGTCTACCAGGGCATCACGGTCATCTCGCTGCCGGTGCCCGGGGTCGGCCCGGTCGCGCTGACCCCCACCCAGGGCATGATCATCTCGGTCGCCCTGGTGGTCGTGATGGTCAACGCGGTGAACTTCATCGACGGTCTGGACGGTCTGGCCGGCGGCATGGTCTGCATCGCCGCGATCGCCTTCTTCCTGTACTCCTACCGGCTCTGGTACGGCTACTCGATCAGCGAGGCGGCGCCCTCGGTGCTCTTCAGCGCGCTGCTGATCGGCATGTGCCTGGGCTTCCTGCCGCACAACCTGCACCCGGCCCGGATCTTCATGGGCGACTCCGGCTCGATGATGCTGGGCCTGATGCTCGCGGTGGCCGCGATCTCGGTGACCGGCCGCGTCGACCCCGACCTGATCACCCAGCAGGCCGGTTCGCAGACCGCCACCACCCACATCCTGGTGCCGATCTACATCCCGCTGCTGCTGCCGCTGGCGGTGATCGCGCTGCCGCTGGCCGACCTGCTGCTGGCCGTGGTGCGCCGCACCTGGGCGGGCCGCTCGCCGTTCGCCGCCGACAAGCAGCACCTGCACCACCGCCTGCTGGAGATCGGCCACTCGCACAGCCGGGCCGTGCTGATCATGTACTTCTGGGCCGCGCTGATCGCCTTCGGGACGGTGGCGTTCTCGTTCACCAACACCGGCCGCACGGTCGTGCTGGCCTGTGCCGGCTTCTGCCTGATCGGCATCGTGGTCCTGCTGCTGCCGTGGTTCCGGCCGAAGGCGCCGAGCGCGGTGCAGTCCTTCGTGCCGCCGCGCTACCGGAAGGAGACCGCAGCTCCGGTCGAGGTGACCGCCGGGGCGCCGGCGATGGCCGAGCTCTCGGCGCAGGACAAGGAGCTGCTCGGCCGGCTC
>NZ_BAAALF010000255.1:0-9763 GCF_039528135.1 Kitasatospora nipponensis
CCGGCACGCCCACCACCCGGCGCAGCGCGAAGCGCAGCGCCTCCGCGCTCGGGCCGTCCAGCCACTGCAGCCCGTCGAGGACGATCAGCAACCCCGCGTCGGCCGCCAGCACCCGCAGGATCCGCACCAGCCCGGTGGGCAGCGCGAGCCGGTCCTGGGCCGAGCCGGGACGGCGGCCGCGCAGCAGGGCCGCCTCCAGGGCACGGCGCGGCAGGTCGGCGAGCGGGTCGAGCAGCGCCTCCAACCGCCCGGCCGGCAGATCGGCCAGCAGGTCCCCCAGGCCGACGTAGGGCAGCGCGCGCTCCTCCTCGGCCGGCGTGCAGCGCAGCACGGTCGCCCCGGTCCGCGCCGCCTCGTGGGCCAGTGACCGCGCCATCGCGGTGCGGCCGATCCCGGCGGGTCCGCTGAGCAGCACCGCACCGGTACCGGCCAGCGCCTCCCGGGCGGCCGCCAGCTCGCTCCGCCGGCCGACCAGGTCGTCGCGACCGGGTCTGCCCTGCCCCTGCGCGCCCCCGTCGAAGAGCCCCGCCCCGCCCGTGCTCATCCGTCCGCCGCCCTCCCGTGCACCGGCGCCACCGGGCGTCCGGCCCTTCCGGCATGCCCCTGACACTCACTGCCGTCCACGCGACCGCTGGTGACGGGCCGGGCGGAGCGGGCAGGAGCCTCATCTCAGCCCTGGTGCCGACACCTCGTCAATAACGCCGCCGCAAGCGGCCCGGCCCGGAAACGAAGAGTTCACGGCCCCGTGGTGCGCCGTGACACCGCGCCGCGGCCGCCCGCCCGTTACGTTGTCTCGGAGATTCCTTCCCCACGGACGTCGGCGGATGTCGAGAACCGCTCCCCCGCTCCGACTGACGGGTGAGGGCACGCCACCGGGAACTCCACCGGGCACTCCACCGGGCCCACCGTCCGGCCGGGCCGCCGGGCAGAGTCACCGGGCGCGCCGCCACCGCACAGCACACGAAGGGCGACCACGATGAAGTACCTGTTGATGATCTACGGCAACCAGGAGAAGTGGGACGCGTTCCCGGCCGAGGAGTGGCCCGCGATGATCGCGCAGCAGGACGCGTTCAACAAGGAGTACCGGGCGACCGGCGAGCTGCTGGGCGCCTACGGGCTGGCCGACGCGGCCGCCGCCAAGCTGGTGCGGCGCGAGGGCGGGGCGCCCGCCGTCACCGACGGCCCCTATCTCGAGACCAAGGAGTACATGGCCAGCTTCTACCTGCTGGACTGCGAGAGCGAGGAGCGCGCGCTGCAGATCGCGGCGCGGATGCCGGCCGCCGCCGTCGAGCCGGTCGAACTCTGGCCGATCCTGCACGACGCCTCGACGGACCTGTGAGAGGCCCGACCCACCGGTGACCGGACACCCCCGCGACGGGCACCCCGCGGACGACCCGTCCGCGGGGACCGGCCGGCGCACCGAGGACCTGCTGCGCGAGCTGGCGCCGCAGGTCCTGGCCGCCCTGGTCCGGCGCTACGGCGACTTCGACACCTGCGAGGACGCCGTCCAGGAGGCCCTGCTGGCCGCCGCGGTGCAGTGGCCGGCCACGGGGGTGCCGGCCACCCCCCGCGGCTGGCTGATCACGGTCGCCACCCGGCGGCTGGTGGACACCGTGCGCAGCGAGCACGCCCGCCGCCGCCGGGAGGACCGGATCGCCCTGGCGACCCCGCAGGCGGAACTGCTCGGCCGGCCCGCCGACTCCTCGCCGGCCGCCGACCGGGACGACTCGCTCACCCTGCTCTTCCTCTGCTGCCATCCGGCGCTCACCGAGCCGAGCCGGATCGCGCTGACCCTGCGCGCGGTCGGTGGTCTGGGCACCGCGCAGATCGCCGCGGCCTTCCTGGTCCCGGAGGCGACCATGGCGCAGCGGATCACCCGGGCCAAGCAGGCCGTGCGCAGCGCGGGCGCGACCTTCCGGATGCCGGCGGCGGCCGACCGCGCCGAGCGGCTGGGGGCCGTCCAGCACGTGCTGTACCTGATCTTCAACGAGGGGTACAGCAGCACCGTCGGCGGTTCGCTCACCGCGCCCGAGCTCTCCACCGAGGCGATCCGGCTCACCCGCCTGCTGCACCGCTCACTGCCCGAGCACGCCGAGACGGCCGGCCTGCTCGCCCTGATGCTGCTCACCGACGCGCGCCGCCCCGCCCGGACCGGGCCGCACGGCGAGCTGGTCCCGCTGGCCGAGCAGGACCGCGACCGGTGGGACCGTCGCCTGCTCGACGAGGGCACCGCGCTGATCAGCCGCACCCTGCCGCTCGGCCGGGTCGGCCCGTACCAGCTGCAGGCGGCCATCGCCGCCGTCCACGACGAGGCCGCCCGGGTCGAGACCACCGACTGGCTGCAGATCCTGGCGCTCTACGGACTGCTGGAGCAGGTCGCGCCCAACCCGATGGTCACGCTCAACCGCGCGGTCGCCACCGCGATGGTGCAGGGACCGGCGGCCGGGCTGGACCTGCTCGCGACCCTGGGCTCCGACCGGCGGCTGGCGGACCACCACCGCCTGCTGGCGACCCGCGCCCACCTGCTGGAACTGCTCGGTCAGGACGCCGCGGCGGCCGACGCCTACCGCCAGGCCGCCCGGCGCACCACCAGCGCGCCCGAGCGCCGCCACCTCACCGCCCGGGCCGCCCGCCTCGACCCCGACCGGACCGGACCGCCCGCACCCGACTGACCGGGGAGGACGGAGGGCCGACACCGGCCCGCGGCCCCTGACGCAGGACCGGTCAGGCGGCCTCGAAGCCCGCGTGGTCGGCGATCTTCTTCAGCTCCGCCAGCGCGTGCTTCTCGATCTGGCGGATCCGCTCGCGGGTCAGCCCGTGCTGCTTGCCCACCTCGGTCAGCGTGCGCTCGCGACCGTCCTCCATGCCGTAGCGGGAGCGGATGATCGATGCGGTGCGGTCGTCTAGCCGACCGATCAGGTCGTCCAGCTCCTCCCGCCGGAGCATGACCATCACGGCGTCCTCCGGGGAGACCGCGCCGGTGTCCTCGACCAGGTCGCCGAACTGCGTCTCACCCTCGTCGTCGACCGCCATGTTCAGGCTGACCGGGTCACGGGCCCAGTCGAGCACGTCCTTCACCCGGGCCTCGGTGCTGTCCAGCTCGGCCGCGACCTCGGCCGGATCGGCCTCGCGCCCCAGCTCCTTGGACTTCTCCCGCTGCACCCGCCGGATCCGCCCGAGCTCCTCGACCAGGTGGACGGGCAGCCGGATGGTGCGCGACTGGTCGGCGATCGACCGGGTGATCGCCTGCCGGATCCACCAGGTGGCGTAGGTGGAGAACTTGAAGCCCTTGGCGTAGTCGAACTTCTCGACCGCGCGGACCAGGCCGGCGTTGCCCTCCTGGATCAGGTCCAGCAGCGGCAGCCCGCTACGCGGGTAGCGCCGGGCGACCGCGACCACCAGGCGCAGGTTGGAGCGGATGAAGACGTCCTTCGCCCGCTCGGCGTCGGCGGCTATCACCTCCAGCTCCTCGCGGGAGGTCCCCTTCGGCAGCGTGCCGGGGCCGTCACCGTCGATCTCCTCCAGCAGGTGCTGGGCGTAGACGCCGGCCTCGATGCGCAGCGACAGCTCGACCTCCTCGGCGGCGTCGAGCAGGGGCGTCCTGGCGATTTCGTCGAGGTACATGCCGACCAGGTCGCGGTCGGCCTCAAGGTTGGTCGGGCGGGCCGTACGACTCCGGTCGGCCCTGTCGCGAACGACGGCACGGGTGGCCATGCTTGCTCCCTTGCTGGTGGTGCCCGGGTCTGGACTCGGCGACGACACGCCTCCTTGTAGTACGGGACCCCGGGGGCCTCGCACGTAACAATCCAACGTGCAGAATCCGGACAACATTCCCAAGTTGCTCAGATTCTTCTCGGGATGCAGTATCCTGCCGATTTTCATCGCGCCGGTGGACGCTCCGCGACCGCCCGCCTACCCGCGGTCGACGCGTCCAATCCGCTCCCGCGCCGATCGCCGCACCGCATCCGGGGCCCCTGTGGGCCATCAGCGGCCGAGCGCCGACCCGGCGCCGGCCCACTGTCGCCGCCGTCGCAGAACGTCGATATCGGGCCAACGCCCGGACCCGCCGAATCGATCCCCGGCCCGGCCCGTGCGGCCCACCCCGGTCGCGGCGCGGTCGCCCCCGCGGTCGCACCCCCGGTCGCACCCCCGCCGCCAACCCGTCGCACACCAGGTCGACCACACGCCGCGTCCGCACAAAAGATGCCAAATCGCGATGCGTCACCCCCCGGATCGACTCACGCTGCTGGGAAGGTGTCAGGCATGCACCTGACCAGCGCCCCCGACCGCCGCACCGTGGACCCGCGGCACACGCTGCACGCCCGGCTCCCGCGGTACGCGACGGTCGCCGTGGGCGCGACGGCGCTCTTCGCCGTGCTGCTGGCGCTGGTGGAGACGCACTGGGGACCGCTGGCCCACCTGGACAGCTCCTGGGTCGACGCCCTGCACGGCGTCGCCCGCCGCAACACCGCCTGGACCGCCTCCATGCAGACCATCACCACGCTCGGCGGCCCGGTGGTGATGCGCGCCCTGCTCGGCCTGGCGGCCGGCTGGCTCTGGGCGATCGGCGCCCGCACCCTGGCGGGCTGGACGGCGGCCCAGGCCCTGGTCGGCTGGGGCGTCGAGTGGCTGGTGAAGGAAGCGGTGGGCCGCCCCCGGCCGAGCTTCGCCGACCCCGTCTCGCACGCGGCCGGCCCCGCCTTCCCCTCCGGCCACGCGATGGCGTCGGCGATCACCGCAGCCACCCTGGTCGCGCTCCTGTGGCCGCGGGCCGACCACGCCGCGCGGGTCGTCTGCTGCTCGCTGGCCGCGTGCGTCGCGGCGCTGATCGGCTACACCCGGGTCGGGCTCGGCGTGCACTGGCCCACCGACGTGCTGGGCGGCTGGCTCCTGGCGGTCGCGGTGCTGGGCGCGACCACCGTCGCGGTCGAGCTCTGGCGCCCGGGCGCGCTGTCGCGCGACGTGCGCCGGGTGGACTGGCGAACCAGACCGCGGGTGCAGAGCGTCCTCGCCTCCGGCGTGCCGTTTCCCGAGCTGGCGCCCCCGGGGGAGTTCGACGCCGCGGACCCCGACGTCCCGTGAGATAGCTCACACGAGTGGTCCCTGATCCCCGGGGGTGCGTAACGGGGCAGGGGCATACGAGCCGGTCCACTCCCTGTCCAGTCGGCACGAAAGGTTACGAAAGCGGGCAAACCTCTCCGGGAATCGGCAGGTCGCGGTCGCGCGGAGCGCCACCGCGCCCCTCCGCGTGCGCCCCGGAGATCTCCGCCACATGGCACAGGGCTCCCCACGCAGTGCCCGGATACGGCAAACTGCTCCGATTGGGTACACCCATGCCCCGGCTCGGCCCCTCCGAGCACGACAGCACCACAGCACGGCGGCAAGCCCCGCCACAGCACCTGCCCAGGCACCGAGCGACGGGGGTCCGATGACCACGCACACGGCGGGCGACCCGTACGGTTCGTACGGTCCGCCCGAGTCGTACGGGGCGGCGCAGCCGTACCCGGCGGCACCGACGCAGGGTCAGGTGGATCCGAACGGGCAGCCGCAGGCGTACCGGCCGCAGTACCCCTACAACGAGCCGCCGCAGGGCTACGGGCAGCCGCACGGCTCCTACCCCCAGCAGGGCCACCCGCAACAGCTCCCCCAGGAGCAGCCCTACCCGCAGCCGCTGTACCAGGAACAGCCCTACGGGCACGGTCACGGCTACGGCCAGGCCCAGCCGGACCCGGCCGAGCAGCCCTACAACGTCTCGCAGCCCTACTCGCTGCCGCCCGACTACGGCATGCCGCAGACCTACGGCGACCCGCCGACCATGACGCTGCGCGCGATCCCCGCCCAGGGCTTCGGCCCCCCCGACACCTCCTACGCACCGCCCGCCCCCGGCCAGCTGCCCCCGCAGCGCGAGAGCGAGGAGCCCCGCCGGGCGGCGCCGGCCAAGGCCGAGCCCTCGGAGGCGGCGACGGCGGGGCGCAACGGCCTGATCATGGCGGTCGGCACGCTGGCCTCGCGCGGCCTGGGTTTCGTGCGCAGCGCGGTGCTGGTCGCCGCGCTGAGCTCCGGCCCGCTGGGGAGCTCGTTCAACGTCGCCAACACGCTGCCCAACGTGGTCTTCGTGATGCTCATCGGCGGCGCGCTCAGCTCGGTCTTCGTCCCGGAGCTGGTGCGGGCCGCCAAGACCCACGAGGACGGCGGCGTCGCCTACACCGACCGCCTGCTCACCCTGTGCACCGTCGCCCTGGTGGCGCTGACCCTGCTCGCGGTGCTCGCCGCGCCGCTGCTGGTCACCGTGTACGCCTCGGACTGGTCGGGCCCGCAGCGCGAGCTGACCGTCACCCTCGCCCGCTACTGCCTGCCGGAGATCCTCTTCTACGGGCTCTTCACGCTGCTGGGCCAGGTCCTCAACGCGCGCGGCAAGTTCGGCGCGATGATGTGGACCCCGGTGCTGAACAACGTCGTGGCGATCGCGGTCTTCAGCCTCTACATCGCCGTCGGCGGCCAGTCCAGCGACCCCGGCAAGGTCACCGGCGGCCAGACGATGCTGCTCGGCATCGGCACCACGCTGGGCGTGGTGGTCCAGGCACTGGGCCTGGTGCCCTCGCTGCGGGCGGCCAAGTTCCGCTGGCGCCCGCGGTTCGACTGGCGCGGCGCGGGCCTGGGCCAGCCGATGCGGGCCGCCACCTGGGCGCTGCTGCTGGTGGTCGCCACCCAGCTCGCCTTCACCGAGCTCACCTCGCTGACCACCAGCGTCGACGAGATGGGCAAGCACCTGGGGCTGTTCGGGGTGGGCAACGCGGCCTACGCCAACGCCTACCAGCTCTTCGTGGTCCCGCAGGGCGTGATCACCATCTCGCTGGTGACCGCGATCCTGCCGCAGATGTCCCGGGCCGCGACCGAGGGGAACCTGCCGAAGATCGGCGCCGACCTCTCGCAGGTGCTGCGCAACTCCGCCACGATGATCATCCCGGCGACCGTGCTCTTCATCGCCTACGCCGGCCAGATCACCCACCTCGCCTACGGCTACGGCGACCACCCGGGGGTGGGCCTCGCGGTGATCTCCGAGGCGCTGCTGGCCTTCGCCGTCGGCATCCCGTTCTTCTGCGCCCAGTACGCGCTGGCCCGCGGCTTCTACGCGATGGGCGACGCGCGCACGCCGTTCTGGCTGACCGTGATCATCTCCGGCACCAACGTGCTGCTCTCCTACCTCGCCTACCTGGTGCTGAGCCCGCGCTGGATCGTGGTCGGCATGGCCGCCGCGCAGAGCGTGGCCTGCGTGCTCAGCGTGGTGATCACCGGCTCCGCGCTGGCCAGGCGCCTGCGCTCGCTGCCCGCCGCGCCCGAGGACCCGGAGAACCGGGCCCGGGTGCTGCGCGCCGCGCTCTCCGCGCCGCTGCGCAGCG
Organism: Kitasatospora nipponensis; assembly: GCF_039528135.1. Classification (NCBI taxonomy): domain Bacteria; kingdom Bacillati; phylum Actinomycetota; class Actinomycetes; order Kitasatosporales; family Streptomycetaceae; genus Kitasatospora; species Kitasatospora nipponensis. Next base: position 7,401 of record NZ_BAAALF010000255.1, read on the forward strand.
GGCTGGACGGCCGACGGGTCTTCGGGCTCCACCTGGGCCTGCTGCTGGCCTGCCTGCCCGGCGCGCTGCTCGGGCACTTCCTGGCCGACGCGGTCGGCGGCCTGCTGGGCGGCGGGTTCTTCGGCAACCTGGTGGGCCTGGGCTTCGGCTCGGTCCTCGTGCTGGCCTCGCTCTTCGTGCTGGCCCGCCCGTTCGGCGCCGGCGAGGCCGTCGCGCCGCTGGCCCGCAAGCTGCGGCTGCCCTACCCGGCACCCGACCCGAACGCGGGCAAGCACCGTCGATAGGCTCGCTGGACGTGATCACACCTCCGGCCGAGCGCCACGACGACCTGCCCACCCGTCCGCTGCGGATCGCCGCCGCCCAGGCCCCGGTGGTCCGCGGTGACATCGCGGCGAACGCCGCGCAGGCCGCCGCGCTCATCCGGCGGGCCGCCGCCGAGGGTGCGCGGCTGGTGGTCTTCGCCGAGAAGTTCCTGACCGGCTACGAGGCGGAGCTGATCAGCTCCGACCCGCTCCGCTACGCCGTCACCGCCGACGATCCGCGCCTCGCCCCGATCACCACCGCCTGCCGGGAGAGCGGCACCATCGCCGTGGTCGGCGCGGTCACCCGCGCGGCCGACGGCCTGCGGGTCTCCGCCCTGGTGGTGGACGCGACGGGCACGGTGGCGGCGTGCTACGCCAAGCAGCACCTCTTCGACGCCGAGGTGCACCACTACCTGCCCGGCACGGCCGGCTGCACGCTGGAGGTGGACGGCTGGCGGCTGGGCCTGGGCGTCTGCTACGACTCCGGCTTCCCCGAGCACGCCCGCGCCGCCGCGCTGGACGGCTGCCACGCCTACCTGGTCGGCGCGCTGTTCAGCGTGGGCGGCGGGGAGCAGCAGGTGCGGGTCTGGTTCCCGGCACGCGCCCTGGACAACACCGTCTACACGCTGCTCGCCAACCACGTCGGGCACACCGGCGGCTGGAACACCTGCGGGGGCAGCGCCGTCTGGGGGCCGGACGGCCGGCTGCTGGCCCAGGCCGCACCCGAGGGGACCGACCTGGCGGTCGCCGACCTCGACCCGGCGCAGCTGCGCCGGGTGCGGGCGGACCTGCGGATGCTGACCGAGATCGCCGGGCGCGACGCGGCGGTGGCCGCCGGCCCGCGCAATCGGCACGCGCTGAGCTGAGCCGGCCGGGCCGAGTCGAGCCACCGCGCCGCGGGCGGCCGGGTGCGTGGGTGCGCGCCCGGCCGCCCGCGGCGTCCGCCGCCGCTCAGGCGAGCAGCTTGGCCTTGGCCTGGTCGAACTCCTCCTGGGTGAGGTGACCGTCCGCCTTGAGGGCCGCGAGCTTGGCCAGCCGGTCGACGTTGTCGCCGCCGTCACCCGCCGCGCCGCCGTCCCCGGACCCGGCCGCCTTGCGGATGTAGTCCTGCACCGCCGCCTCCCGCCGCTCGGCGTCCTCGGCGTCGTGCTCACCCATCTTCGCGCCGCGCACGATGAGGTAGAGCAGGACGCCCAGGTAGGGCAGCAGGACCACCAGGATCATCCAGCCCGCCTTGCCCCAGCCGCTCATCTCGTGGCTGCGGAAGATGTCCATCACGACCCGGAAGAGCAGGAAGAGCCACAGGACCCACAGGAAGAACCACAGCATGATCCAGAAGGCGTTCAGCAGGGGATGGTCCATGGGGTGACTCCCGTTCCGGCCGGTCTCGATGTCCGGATGATGATGATTCATCCGGATTCCAGACCTCAGTCATAACACCGCCACCTGGCACCAGCACCCCGGCGGCCACCCTTCAGGAGGGGCCGCAGAGCAGCGCCGCGCGCAGGTCGAGGCGGTCGTCGAGGCGGCCGAGGTCGCGTCCCGTCAGCTCCTCGATCCGGCGGACCCGGTAGTGCACGGTGTTCACGTGCACGTGCAGCACCTGCGCCGTGCGGGACCAGGAGCAGTCGTGGTCGAGGAAGGTGACCAGCGTGCCCAGCAGGGCCCCGCCGGTGCTCCGGTCGTGCTCGGTCAGCGGGTCCAGCAGCCGGCGGCGGAAGGCCGTGGCCACCTCGACCGGGATCCCGCGCACCAACGCCGCCAGCGAGTCCAGTTCCGCGCCCGCCCCCACCGAACAGTCGCGCGCGGCACCGGCGGCCGCCGCGTCCAGCGCGTAGTGGGCCTGGCGCAGGCCGGCCGCGAGCTCGGCGGCGGTGCGCACCGCCGCCGGCCCCACCCCGGCGCGCAGCAGGTGACGGCCGGGCAGCCGCGACTGCAGCCGGGGCCAGACCTCGCGCAGCGCGGCGGTCAGCCCGGCGGGGTCCGCACAACGGACCACCGCGACCCCCCGGCCGCTGTCGTCGGGACCGACCGGGGACGGCGCCGGGGCCGCCCCCCCGG
>NZ_BAAALF010000256.1:0-9520 GCF_039528135.1 Kitasatospora nipponensis
CGCGCCCGCGGCACCGGCGCCCGCCCCCACGGACCTGGCCGGGACGGGCGGCGCGCCCGCCGGCGACCCGTCGGACCCGTCGGACCCGTCGGCGAGCGCCACGGCCGCGGCGTTCCGGCAGATCGCGGTCCGCCCGGGGGACCCCGCCACCCTGGTGCTGCCGGTCGGCGCCGGCCTGCTGCTGATCGGCCTGGGGCTGGGCCTGGTGGGCCTGCGGCTGCGCCGCGGCTGACTCCCGCCCGCGGGCGGGAACTCCACGGGTACCCCGAGCGTGCTCCAGGTGTACGCCGCGCGCCGCGCCGCGACCCGGTCGCGTGCGCCCCGGCGCCGCCGGTCGGTTGACCCCTCTCCGGGGCGAAGCATATGAAGGAGCTATGACGAAGCCGCTGAACGAACGGCCCGAGCACGAGCCGTACCAGGGATCGACGCGATCGGACGGGCCCCGGGAGGACGGCCCGCAGCAGGTTCTGATCGTCGGCCCGGACGGAATGGCGGTCGGCACCGGCCCGGGGACCACGGGCCGGGTCTTCACCCGCTCGGGCGAGGACGGCGAGCCGCGCGAGCTCCCGGTGACCGAGATGGTCGAGCAGCCTGCCAAGGTGATGCGGATCGGCAGCATGATCAAGCAGCTGCTCGAGGAGGTCCGGGCCGCTCCGCTCGACGAGGCGAGCCGGGTCCGGCTGAAGGACATCCACGCCAGCTCGATCAAGGAGCTGGAGCTGGGCCTGGCGCCCGAGCTGGTGGAGGAGTTGGAGCGGCTCTCGCTGCCGTTCACCGAGGACACCATCCCCACCGAGGCCGAACTGAGGATCGCCCAGGCCCAGTTGGTCGGCTGGCTGGAGGGACTCTTCCACGGCATCCAGACCGCGCTGTTCGCCCAGCAGATGGCGGCCCGCGCGCAGTTGGAGCAGATGCGCCGGGCGCTGCCGCCGGGCAGCCAGCTGGCCGAGCACGAGTTCGAGGAGCCGGGCGAGGGACGCGGCCTGCGCTCGGGCCCCTACCTCTGACGGCGGGGGCGCAGCCGATACCCTGACCCCTGTCGACGGCCCGGACGGCCGCCGACCGGGGTCGGATCGTGCGCCGCGCGGGTACGGTGCGTGCAGCACGGGGCACCGCAGCGAGCGCCGACCGGCATGCGGGCCGGCGGGGCAGGGCAGCCGATCAACCACGTCGCGGCAGCGGTGATCCGCCGTGCCGAGGGGGAGAGCAGAGGACCATGACCGAGGACGCCAACACCGGCCACGACCAGTCGCCCGGACAGATCCACTCGCTGGGCAACGGCAGGTACGTCCTCCAGCACCTGCTGGGCCAGGGCGGCATGGCCGCCGTGCACCTGGCCTACGACACGGTGCTGGACCGCCAGGTCGCGGTGAAGACCCTGCACACGGACCTCGGCCGCGAGCAGTCCTTCCGCGAGCGCTTCCGCCGCGAGGCGCAGGCGGTCGCCCGCCTGCAGCACAGCAACATCGTCGCGGTCTTCGACAGCGGCGAGGAGACCGCGCCGGACGGGGCGACCACGCCCTACATCGTCATGGAGTACGTGGAGGGCCACTCGCTGCGCGACGTGCTCAACCAGGCGATCGCCGAGCACGGCGCGATGCCCACCGAACAGGCGCTGAAGATCACCGCCGCCGTGCTGGCCGCCCTGGACGCCTCGCACGACCAGGGCCTGGTGCACCGCGACATCAAGCCCGGCAACGTCATGGTGAACACCAAGGGCGTCGTCAAGGTGATGGACTTCGGCATCGCCCGTGCCATGCAGTCCGGCGTCACCTCGATGACCCAGACCGGCATGGTGGTCGGCACCCCGCAGTACCTCTCGCCCGAGCAGGCGCTCGGCAAGAGCGTGGACGCCCGCTCCGACCTCTACTCGGTCGGCTGCATGCTCTTCGAACTGCTCACCGGCCAGCTGCCGTTCGACGGCGACTCGCCGTTCTCGATCGCCTACAAGCACGTCCAGGAGGAGCCGCCCGCGCCCTCCAGCATGAACCGCGCGGTCACCCCGGCGGTGGACGCGCTGGTCGCCCGCTCGCTGCGCAAGGACCCGGGGCACCGGTTCCCGACCGCCGAGACGATGCGCGAGGAGGTCGAGCGGGTCGGCACCGGGGAGAAGACCGGCGGCACCCCGCTGATGGCCAGCAACCCGCTGGTGATCAGCGAGGGTCCGCGGGCCGCCCACGCCTCGACCTCGCTGACCAACTTCCCGCAGGTCGGCGGCGACATCCGCACCCCCACCCCGCAGGTGCAGCAGCCCTACCAGCCGGCCCAGCCGCCCTCGCCGTACGGGCCGCAGACCCCGCCGCCGCAGGCGCGGTTCCAGACCCCGCCGCCGCAGCAGTACCAGACGCCGCCGCCCCAGCAGCAGTACCAGACCCCGCCGCCCGCCTACCGCACGCCGCCCCCGCAGCCGCAGCAGCAGTTCCGGACCCCGCCGGCCTTCCCGCAGCAGGCGCACACGCCGGCGCCGATGCCGATGCAGGTCCCGCAGGGCGCGCCGTACGCCCCGCCGCGCCCGGTGCCGGCCAACAACAGCGGCTGCTCGACGGCGCTGGTGGTGATCGGCGTCGTGGTCGGCCTGATCGTGCTGGTCGGGATCATCATCGCCATCGTGGCCACCAAGACCACCAGTGACTACAGCGGGGCGCCGGGCCTGCCGACCACGGTCGTGCGGCTGGTGGAGACGCAGGGGCCGCCGGCCGGGCGGTGAGCCGCCCCGGGAGGGCGCCGCGGGCGGTGTGACGGCCTCTGACGCATTCTCCGTGTGAGGGCCCGAGGCGGTAGCGTTCTGGGGAGTGAATCGAAAGGGCGACCGCGACCAGCGTCTGCCCGGGGCGAGGAGTAATGGCACAGACGCAGCAGCCGGGTGACGGCGATGGGGAGTTCGCTCCCGGTCCGGGCCCCGGCAACGGCGGCGGATCCGACCAGGACGACGTCACCCGCGAGACGCCGCTGCCCCCGGGGGAGCCCGGCGCCACTGCCTCCTCCGAGGAGACCACCGCCGCCCGGGCCGCCGGTCAGCCGGCCGGTTCGCCCTACGGCGGTCCGGCCACCCCCGGCCGCGGCACCGCGGCCGCGCTCGGCACCGTCGGCGAGGGCCGCTACCGGATGACCCACCGGCTGGGCCGCGGCGGCATGGCCGAGGTGCTGGCCGCCCAGGACGTCCGGCTGGGCCGCACCGTCGCCGTCAAGCTGCTGCGCCCGGAGCTGGCCCAGGACGAGGTGGCCCGGCTGCGCTTCACCCGCGAGGCGCACTCGGTCGCCGCGCTCAACCACCACTCGATCGTCGCGGTCTACGACACCGGCGAGGAGCACGTCGGCGGGGAGTCCACCCCGTACATCGTGATGGAGCTGGTCGAGGGCCGGACCGTGCGCGAGCTGCTGGTGGACGAGGAGGCGCCGCCGGTCGACCAGGCGCTGATCATCATCGCCGGGGTGCTGGAGGCGCTGGACTACAGCCACCGGCACGGCATCGTGCACCGTGACATCAAGCCCGCCAACGTGATCATCACGACGACCGGCGCGGTCAAGGTGATGGACTTCGGCATCGCGCGGGCGCTCACCGGCGCGGCCAGCACCATGACCCAGACCGGCATGGTGATGGGCACCCCGCAGTACCTCTCGCCCGAACAGGCGCTCGGCAAGCCGGTCGACCACCGCTCCGACCTGTACGCGGCCGGCTGCATGCTCTACGAACTGCTCGCGCTGCGCCCGCCGTTCACCGGCGACACCCCGCTCTCGGTGGTCTACCAGCACGTCCAGGACCCGCCGGTGCCGCCCGCGCAGGCCAACGCTCGGGTGCCCTGGCAGCTGGACGCGCTGGTGCTGCGCTCGCTGGCCAAGAACCCGGACGACCGCTTCCAGAGCGCGGACGAGTTCCGCGCCCACGTGCAGCACGCGCTGCGCGAGATGCACGGCGCCTCCGGCGCGGGCTACGCGGCCGGTTCCGCCGCCGCTGCCGCGGCTGCCGCCGGACTGGCGGCGGCGGGTTCGGGCCACTCGGGCGAGCACCCCGGCTACGACGGCACCCCCGGCGAGGGGACCGCGGTCACCGAGGCGTTCGGCGCCTCCGGCGACCGCACCGCGGTGATGCCCTACGGCGCGCCGACCTCGCCCTACCAGACGCCGGCCAAGCCGTACCCGGGCCACGGCGGCCCGGGTGGCGGTCAGGGCGGTGGCGGCTACGGCGGTGGCGACGAGGGCGGTGGCGACGACTACGGCCGGGCCCCGAACGGCCGGCGCAAGCTGCTGGGCTGGGTGGCCGGCGTGCTGGTGCTGGTCGGCGCCGGGGTCGGCGTCGCGCTGGCGGCCAACGGCGGCGGGAGCGGCTCGACCGTCACCCCGCCCTCGACCTCGCCCTCGGTGACGGCCTCCGACACGGCGACCGACGAGCCCTCGCAGAGCCCCTCCCCCTCGCCGAGCCAGACGCCCAGCCGCATCCGCACGCCCAGCTACCCGCCCACCGACAACGCGCCGCAGACCCCCTCGCAGCCGTCGTACACCCGGCAGCCGACCCGGTCCAGCTCGCCCACGGCCAGCGCCTCCGGCTCGGCCAGCGCCTCGACGTCGGCCTCGGCCTCGGCCAGCACCTCGAGCAGCGCGAGCGCCTCCACGTCGCCGAGCGGACCGGCCACCGGCGGACCGACCGGCAGTGGCTCGCCGGCCGCGCCGCCCACTCCCAATCCCCCGCACACCGGGGCGGCCAGCCCGCCGCCGCCTACCCCGCAGTAGGAACCAACCGCACGACGGCGAGCCGGGTGCGGTCAGTTCGTGAAGGCGTCCAGCACCTGCTCGTACTCCTGGCACCACCAGGCCGTCTGCGCCGCGGCCGCCGGGAAGAGCGGGTCGGCGCGCGGGTCGGCCCGCTGGTAGCGCCACTGCAGCATCCAGAAGTCGTTGAGCCGCTCCCACCAGACCCGGTGCACCGCCGCCGCCAGCTCGGCGGCCGGCGCCCCCGCGGCCTGCCGGTAGGCGCGCGCGTAGCGGCGGACCCGGGCCAGGTCGAGTTCGCCGCCGACCCGGTCGTTGAAGATCAGCGTGGCGGCCCGGACCACCTCCTCGCCGCGCGGGCGCACCCGCAGCCGGTCCCAGTCCAGGACGGCCGCCACCCGGCCCTCCCGGTACAGCAGGTTCAGCCCGTGGAAGTCGCCGTGCACCCAGCCGGAGGGCCCCACCGCGACCGGTGCGGGCCGCCGGTGACGGTGCGCCGCCAGCAGCTCGGCGCGCTCGGCCAGCCGCCGCTCGGCCAGCCGGTCGAAGGCGTCGTAGGGGCGGCGCCGGCGGACCAGCCCGGTCAGCTCGCCGATCAGCACGGTGGTGCGGTGCGGATCGGCGGTCGGCAGCGCGAGGGGCTGGACGACCGGGGCGCACACCTGCGTGAGTGCGCCGTGCAGCCGGGCGAGCAGCGCGCCCAGCTCGGCGCACTGCGAGAGGCCCAACTCGGCACCGGTGAGGTGGTTTCCGGTTACCCACGGGTAGAGGGCGAACCGCCGGCCCGCGCAGTCGACGACCGTCCGCCCCGCGCGGTCGGCCAGCGGGGGCGGCGTCGGCAGCCCGCGGGCGTGCAGCGCGCCGGTGGCCCGGTGCTGGGCGGTGATCGCGGCGCGGGTGGCGGTGGCCTGCTCGACGTAGCACTTGAGGAAGTAGCCGCCGGTGCTGGTGGTCACCCGGTAGCCGCGGTTGAGCAGCCCCTCCGCCACCGGCTGCGCCTCGAGCACCCGCCCGGCGCGGTAGCGGCGCAGCACCCGGGCGATCACCGAGCGGGAGACCGGGGGGCTGAGGGTACCCACCGGCGGGGCGTCGGCGTCCGGCCCGTCCGGTATCACGACGGCATACGGCTCCGGGGCCGGGAGGAGGTCCAACAGGCCAGGGCTGAGCACGGTCTGACTGTCTGTCACGCCCGATGATCGTAGCGCCGCGGGCCGGCCGCGCACCGGTTGGCGCAATGTGTCCGGTTGTGAGCGCGCGGCCGTCGGGCATGATCACCGAGGGTGCGCCGACTGTCCTGCTCGGAGCGGCTGATGCCTGCTCAGGACTGCTGGTGCTGATCGGTGCCGAGCCGGGCGACGTAGGCCGCGGCCTGGGTGCGGCGCGCCATGCCCAGCTTGGCGAGCAGGCTGGAGACGTAGTTCTTCACCGTCTTCTCGGCCAGGTGCAGCTCGCCGCCGATCTGCCGGTTGGTCATCCCCTCGCCGATCAGGTCCAGGATCCGGCGCTCCTGGCGGGTGAGCTGGGCGAGCTTCTCGTCCTCCTTCTCGCCGCCGCCCTCGCGCAGCCGCTCCAGCACCCGGCTGGTGGCCACCGGGTCGAGCAGCGAGCGGCCGGCCGCCACGTCGCGCACCGCGGAGAGCAGGTCGGAGCCGCGGATGGCCTTGAGCACGTAGCCGGAGGCCCCGGCCATGATCGAGTCGAAGAGCGCCTCGTCGTCCGAGAAGGAGGTGAGCATCAGGCACCTGATCTCCGGGCGCCGCGAGCGGATCTCGCGGCAGACCTCGACGCCGTTGCCGTCCGGCAGCCGGACGTCCAGCACCGCCACGTCGGGGTTGACGGCCGGGATCCGGGCCAGTGCCTCGGCCGCGCTGCCGGCCTCGCCGACCACCTCGATGTCGTCCTCGACCGAGAGCAGCTCGTGGACCCCGCGCCGGACCACCTCGTGGTCGTCGAGCAGGAAAACCCTGATTTGTCCGTTTCCAGTCACGGCCAAATCCTCCCATGTCGGGCCAAAAGCGACGTACCGCCCGCACCGGCCGCCCACACAATCCGTCCCAGTTACCCCCTTACGCGAAAACGCCCTGCCCGGATACCGTGCGCAGGTGTCCTGACGGCACCCGCCGGCGCGAGCTTCGAGCCCGGTCGACCCCCACCCTGGTCGGAACAAGTAGGACGTCCCAGCACCGGCGCACCAAGGGCGCCTGCTGGGTAACGTTCTCGTGAGGACGCCGTCGGAAAAGGATCACCACCTGCCGCGTATTCGGTGCGCACACCCCGCGCCCCGTGCGAGGAGGTGACCGGACCGGTCACCGGCGACCCCGGGCGGCCGGACAGACCGAGGAGTGAACGTGACCGTCAAAAGTACGACGAGGGCGCGCAAGAAGGCCGCCCCCGGCGTCCCTGACAGCCTCCGCACGGGGAAGGACGCCCCGGCTGAGCTCATCCAGCTGCTCACTCCGGAGGGCGAACGGGTCGAGCACCCGGACTACCCCCTGACCGTCACCCCCGAGGAGCTGCGCTCGCTCTACCGGGACCTGGTGCTGGTCCGGCGCTTCGACGCCGAGGCGACCGCCCTGCAGCGGCAGGGCGAGCTGGGCCTGTGGGCCTCGCTGCTCGGCCAGGAGGCCGCGCAGGTCGGCAGCGGGCGCGCGATGCGCGAGAAGGACTACGCCTTCCCCACCTACCGTGAGCACGGCGTGGCCTGGTGCCGCGGGGTGGACCCGCTCAACCTGCTCGGGATGTTCCGCGGCGTGAACCACGGCGGCTGGGACCCGAACGAGAAGAACTTCCACCTCTACACCATCGTGATCGGCTCGCAGACCCTGCACGCGACCGGCTACGCGATGGGCATCACCAAGGACAGCGCCGAGGACGCGGTGATCGCCTACTTCGGCGACGGCGCCTCCAGCCAGGGTGACGTCAACGAGGCCTTCACCTTCGCATCGGTCTACAACGCGCCGGTGGTCTTCTTCTGCCAGAACAACCAGTGGGCGATCTCCGAGCCCACCACCAACCAGACCCGGATCCCGCTCTACCGCCGCGCCTCCGGCTTCGGCTTCCCGGGCGTGCGGGTGGACGGCAACGACGTGCTGGCCTGCCTGGCGGTCACCCGCTGGGCGCTGGACCACGCCCGCAGCGGCAGCGGCCCCGTGCTGGTCGAGGCGTTCACCTACCGGATGGGCGCGCACACCACCTCCGACGACCCCACCCGCTACCGGGCGGCCGAGGAGACCGAGGCCTGGAAGGCCAAGGACCCGATCTCGCGGCTGAAGGCGCACCTGGAGCGCGAGGGCCTGGCCGACGAGGCCTTCTTCGCCGCCCTGGAGGCCGAGAGCGAGGCGCTGGGCCTGCGGGTGCGCGAGGGCGTGCGCTCGATGCCGGACCCGGACCCGACGCTGATCTTCGACCATGTCTACGCCGAGCCGCACGCTCTGGTGGCCGAGGAGCGTGCCGAGTATGTCGCGTACGCGGAGTCGTTCGAGGGCGGGGAGTAACCGATCATGTCCAAGCTCACCATGTCGAAGGCCATCAACGAGGGCCTTCGCTCCTGCCTGGAGACCGACCCCAAGACCCTGGTGATGGGTGAGGACGTCGGCAAGCTCGGCGGCGTCTTCCGGGTCACCGACGGCCTGCAGAAGGACTTCGGCGAGGACCGGGTGATCGACACCCCGCTCGCCGAGTCCGGCATCGTCGGCACCGCGATCGGCCTCGCACTGCGCGGCTACCGGCCGATCGTGGAGATCCAGTTCGACGGCTTCGTCTACCCCGCCTTCGACCAGATCGTCACCCAGCTGGCCAAGATGCACGCCCGCGCGCTGGGCCACGTCAAGATGCCGGTCACCATCCGCATCCCCTACGCGGGTGGAATCGGCGCCGTCGAGCACCACAGCGAGTCGCACGAGGCGTACTTCGCGCACACCGCCGGCCTGCGGGTGGTCACCCCGTCCAACCCGGACGACGCCTACTGGATGCTGCGCCAGTCGGTCGAGTCGGACGACCCGGTGATCTTCCTGGAGCCCAAGGCCCGCTACTGGGACAAGGCCGAGATCAGCGCGGCCCCCGCGCTGGACCTGCACAGCGCCAAGGTGGTGCGACCGGGTACCGACCTGACGCTGCTGGCCTACGGCCCGATGGTCAAGGTCTGCCTGGAGGTGGCCGCGGCCGCCGAGGAGGACGGCCGCCGCATCGAGGTCGTCGACCTGCGCTCGCTCTCGCCCGTCGACTTCGCCACCCTGGAGGAGTCGGTCAAGCGCACCGGGCGGGCCGTCGTGGTGCACGAGGCGCCGGTCTTCATGGGCATGGGCGCCGAGCTCGCCGCCCGGCTCACCGAGCGGTGCTTCTACCACCTGGAGGCGCCGGTCCTGCGGGTCGGCGGCTACCACGCGCCGTACCCGCCGTCCCGGGTCGAGGAGCAGTACCTGCCCGACCTGGACCGGGTGCTGGACGCCGTCGACCGCGCGCTGGCGTTCTGAGCAGGAGGGACCACGATGACTACCGAAGTCCGCTCACTGCGTGAGTTCAAGATGCCCGACGTGGGCGAGGGCCTGACCGAGGCCGAGATCCTCAAGTGGTACGTCCAGCCCGGCGACGTCGTCACGGACGGCCAGATCGTCTGCGAGGTGGAGACCGCGAAGGCGGCCGTCGAGCTGCCGATCCCGTTCAACGGCACGGTCGAGGCGCTGCACTTCCCCGAGGGCAGCACGGTCGACGTCGGCACCGTGATCATCGGTGTCGCGGTGCTGGAGGCGGCCCCGGCCGCACCGGCGCCGGTCGCCACCGCCCCCGCGGCGGCCGCGGCGACGCCGGCCGAGGG
>NZ_BAAALF010000257.1:0-9355 GCF_039528135.1 Kitasatospora nipponensis
GCTGGCGGGCGTCGCGCCGCTGCCCGGCATCGCGGTGGGCGACCTCCTGGCGGACCAGCGGGATCAGCTCGCGCCCGTAGTCCAGCGCGTCGTCCAGCGGGTCGTAGCCGCGGATCAGCAGCGTGGTGGCGCCGATGTCCACGTAGTCGAGCAGCGCCTGCGCGACGGTCTCCGGCGTGCCGACCAGCGCGGTGGAGTTGCCGGTCGCCCCGGTGGCCGCCGCGGGCGCCGTCCACAGCGCCCCGTCGTGCCGGTCGCCCTTGGCGGCAGCGGCCAGCAGGCGCTGCGAGCCGACGTTCTGCGGGGTGGCACCGGGCCCGGCAGGCAGGATCCTGCGGCGGCCGCCGAACGGGTCCGAGCGCTGCTGGATGGTCGCCAGGATCCGGTGGGCGCGGTCCCAGGCCTCCTCCTCGGTGCGGCCCAGGATCGGGCGGAAGGAGACGCTGATGCCGGGCGCCGTGGTGCGGCCGGCGGCCAGCGCGGCGGTGCGCACCGAGGCGATCTGCTCGGCGGTCTCGGCCAGCGGCTCGCCCCACAGCGCGAAGGTGTCGGCGTGCTTGCCGCCGACCCGGTAGGCGGCCTCGGAGGACCCGCCGAAGAAGAGCGGGATGCGCGGCTGCTGGAGGGGGCGGACCTCGGACTGGAAGTCGGCCAGCCGGTAGTACGGGCCGTCGTGGTCGAAGGGGCCCTCGGCGGTCCAGGCCTTGGTGACCACGCTCAGGTAGTCGTCGGAGCGGGCGTAGCGCTCGTCCTTGGAGAGGTGGTCGCCGTCGCGGCGCTGCTCGGCGTCGTGGCCGCCGGTGATGATGTGCACGGCCACCCGGCCGCCGGAGAACTGGTCGAGGGTGGCGAAGGTGCGGGCGGCCACCGTCGGGGCGATGAAGCCGGGGCGGTGCGCGATCAGCAGGCCGAGCCGCTCGGTGTGCGCGGCCACGTAGGCGGCGACCTGGTTGGGGTCGGGGCTGGCCGAGGAGTGCGCGATCAGGATCCGGTCGAAGCCGGCCTCCTCGTGCGCCTGGGCGAACCGGCGGGTGTAGTCGGCGTCGACGGCCGGGCCGGTGTTGGGGCGGGTCTCGGAGACGTCCTGGGTGGAGATCATGCCGATGATTTCGACGGACATGGCTCAGTGGCCTTTCGTGGGAAGGGAGGGGTGCGGGGCGGTGGTGACGTCGTGGGGTGCGGACCGCTCGAGGGCTTGTCAGACAAGCCCTAGGGCGGCGCGTCCGAGGGCGAGCAGGACGGTGTCGTCCTGCGGGGTGTGCACCCGGCTGCAGAGCACGTCGCGCAGGTGGCGCTGCAACGGGCGGTGGTGGGTGAGTCCGTGGTTGCCGACCAGCGCGACCGCCTGCTGGACGGAGTCGATGGCGGCCCGGGTGCCGAGCAGCTTGGCGCCGGCGTCCTCCTCGGCCGCGCCGAGCGCGCAGGCGTCCACGGCGGCGGCCAGCGCGGCCACCAGGCGTTCGGCGCCGCCGAGCACGATGTCGATCTCGCCGACCGCGCCCTGGAAGCGCGCCAGGGTGGCCAGCGGCGCGCCCAGCGCGGTCGGCACGCGCTCGTGCAGGAAACCGGTCAGCCACTGCTGCGCGGCGCGGGCGACCCCGAGGTACAGGGCGGTCAGGCCCAGCGCGTTCCAGGCGCCGCCCACCGCGTCCCGCCCGCCGTCCGGCCCCGGCTCGGCCAGCGCCAGGACCCGGTCCAGCGGCACCGGGACGGCGTCCAGCACGACGTCGTCGCTGCGGCTGGCCCGCAGGCCCAGGTGCTCCCAGGTGGGCTCCACGGTCAGGCCCCGGTGGCCGGGGCGGACCAGGAACGAGCCGACCCGGGGCCGCGGCTCGTCGGTGCGGGCCCAGACCAGCAGCCAGCGCAGCGCGGGCGCCCCGGTGGAGTAGATCTTGCGACCGGTCAGCTCCCAGTGGTCGCCGCGCCGCCGGGCCACGGTGGCGGGCAGCCCGCCGCGCACCGGGGTGCCCAGCTCCGGCTCCACCCGCAGCGCGTTGACGAGCGTGGCTCGCTCGGCGGACTCGCGCAGCAGCTCGTCGAGCGCGCCGGCGGGCCAGTGCGGGGCCCGGGCCTGCGCCGCGTGGGTGAACAGGGTCATCGCGGTGACCAGGGCCACGGCCGGGTCGCCGGCGCCCAGCGCGCGCAGGATCGTGACGGTGTCGGCCAGCCCGGCACCCGCACCGCCGTGCCGGGCGGCGACGGTCGCGGTGAGCAGCCCGGCCCGGTGCACCAGGTCGACGCCCTCGTACGGGAAGGAGGCGTCGCGGTCGTGCTCGGCGGCCCGGGCGGCCAGCGCGGCGGCCAGCTCGGGCAGCCGGCGCAGGTCGGGGCGGGGGAGGGCGGGGTGCGGTGGTGCGGGGCGGTCCGTGAGCGCGGGGCCGGGCATGCGGTGCTCCTCGGGCTGGGGCGGGGGCTGGGTCCTGGACCGGTGCTGCGGGCCGGTGAACGGTGAACGGTGAACGGTGGGCGGTCGGCGCCAGGCGGGCGGTCGGTGCGCTCAGTGCGCCAGGCGCTCGCGCCAGGCGGGCGCGCGGTGGCAGGCGACGGTGCGGCCGTCGCCCTGCTGCCGCGGCTCGGGACGGCTGCGGCAGTCGTCGTCGGCGAACGGGCAGCGATGGGCGAAGACGCAGGCCGCGCCGGTGTGCAGCAGCGGGTCGTCCACCGGGCCCGAACCGCGCAACAGGGCCGCGGCGGACCGCCGTTCACGCGGCAGGCCGGGTGCCGAGCCGGCCAGCAGCGCCGTGTACGGGTGCAGCGGGCGCTCCAGCACCTGCTCGGCGGGCCCCTGCTCGACCAGCCGGCCGCCGTACAGCACGGCGATCCGGTCGGCGATGCCGGCCAGCGAGCCCAGGTCGTGCGAGATGACCACGACGGCGAGGTCGAGTTCGTGGCGCAGCCGGTCGAGCAGCCGCAGCACGTGGTTGCGGTTGGAGGCGTCCAGGGCGCTGACCGGCTCGTCGGCCAGCAGCAGCCGCGGCCGGGTGACCACCGCCCGGGCCAGCGACACCCGCTGGCGCTGGCCGCCGGAGAGCCGTCCCGGGGTGCGGTCGGCGAGGGTGGCGTCCAGGCCGACCTGCTCCAGCGCCGCGAGCACCCGCGGCTCCCGCGCGGGCCGCGCCACCCCGGCCACCGCCAGTGGCTCGCCGATCAGTTGACTGACCGTCAGATCGGGGTCGAGGGAGCGCAGCGGGTCCTGGAACATGTACTGGACCACCCCGCTGCGGCGCAGCTCGCGCAGCGCCCGGCCGCGCAGCGCGGTGACGTCCCGGCCGTCGAGCGTGATCCGGCCGGCGACGGCCGGCGCCAGACCCACCACGGCGCGGGCCAGCGTGGTCTTGCCGGAGCCGGACTCGCCGATGATGCCGAGCACCTCGCCGGCGCGGGCCTCCAGGTCGACACCGGTCAGCACCTGGACGGCCGCCCGACCGGGTCGGCGCCCGTAGGCCACGCCCAGGGGGGGGGGGGGCGGCGGGGGGGGGGGGGGGCGGCGGGCGGGGCCGCCGGGGGTGGTGGGAGCCGTGGTGGTGCCGGTGGCCGGGGGAGCGGCGGGCTGCTGGGTCGTGGTGACGGTCATGCGGGGACCTCCGAGCGGTCGGTGGCGGTCGTCGCCGCGCCACCCCGCAGGGCGAGCTCGCCGGCGCGGGCGCAGCGGGTCAGCCGCCCCTCGCCGGCCGCCACCAGCGGCACGGGGCGGTCGGTGCAGCGGTCGGTGGCGTAGGCGCAGCGGTCGGCGAAGCGGCAGCCGGGCCCCGCGGTGCCGGGCTCCGGCGGGCGGCCGGGGATGACGGCCAGCTCGCGCCGACCCCAGTCGTCGAGCGAGGCGACCCGCAGCAGCGCCTCGGTGTACGGGTGTGCGGGGGCGGCGACCACCTCGGCGGTCGGGCCCTCCTCGACGATCTCCCCGGCGTAGCAGACCAGCAGCCGGTCGCAGCTCTCCGCCACCACCGCGAGGTCGTGGGTGACCAGCAGCAGGGCCAGGCCGCGCTCGGCGCGCAGCCGGTCCAGCAGGTCGAGCACCTCGGCCTGCACCACGGTGTCGAGTGCGGTGGTGGCCTCGTCGGCGACCAGCAGGTCGGGCTCGCCGCAGATCGCGATGGCGATCAGGACGCGTTGCAGCATGCCGCCGGACAGCTCGTGCGGGTAGCGGTCGTAGAGCTCCCCGGGGTCGCGCAGGCCGACCGAGGCGAACAGCTCGACGGCGCGTTCGCGGGCCGCGGCCCGGCCCAGTCCGTACCGCACCCGGAGCGGTTCGGCGAGCTGGCGGCCCACGGTGATGGCCGGGTTGAGGTAGGAGCCCGGGTCCTGGAAGACCGCGCCGAGCCGGCTGCCGCGCAGCTGCCGCCACTGGCGCTCGGTCAGCCCGGTGAGCTCGGTGGGGTCGGTGGGCCCGGTCGTTTCGGCGCCCGGGTCGGCGGCGGCCAGCGTGATCCGGCCGGCCGCGACCTCGCAGCCCGGGGCGAGCAGGCCCAGCACCGAGCGGCAGGTGAGCGTCTTGCCGCTGCCCGACTCGCCGACCAGGCCCACCGACTCGCCGGCCCGGACGGTGAACGAGACGTCCCGCACGGTTTCGGTGCGGCCGTGGCCGACGGTGACGTGCAGGCCCTCGACGGCGAGCACGACGGCGCCGGGGCGGTCAGCCGGTGACGACGGCACTGGTCTTCTCCTTCGCGCGGGTCGGGTTCGTCGTGGGGGTCTTGGGCCCTGCCACGGTGCGGCGCGTCGTGCGGCGGGCCGGGCGGGGTCGGGCCCCGTCGGCCGGCTCCTGCACCGCGTCGGCCAGCAGGTTCAGCGCGCCCACCGTGATCATGATCAGCAGCGCCGGGAAGAGCGGCGCCCACGGCTGCTGGGCGAGGTAGCCCAGGTCGCCGGCCAGCATCCCGCCCCAGGTCGGTGCGGGCGGCTGCACGCCGATCCCGAGGAAGGTGAGCGAGGCGACCGTCAGCAGTCCGGTGGCCAGCGCCTGCGCGCTGGTGACGGCCACCGTGGGCAGCACCTTGCGCCACGTGTGGGTGCGCAGGATCCAGCTGCGTGAGGCGCCCATCAGCTCGGCCGCTGCCACGTACTGCGCCTGTTCCAGCCCGAGTGCGGCGGCCCGGGTGACCCGGAAGAAGAGCGGTGCGAGCAGCACGCCCAGCGCCAGCATGGCCTGCTGCAGCCCGTTGCCCAGCACCCCGACGGCCGCGATCGCGAAGAGCGTGAAGGGAAGCGTCATCAGCGCGTCCACGATCCGCAGCGAGACCCAGGTGAGGGCCGGTGGGAACCGGACCGAGGCCAGGCCCGGCAGCACCCCCAGCAGCATCGCCGCGCCCACCGCCTCGAGTGCTCCGAGCACCGAGCCGCCGGAGCCGGCCAGCAGCCGGCTGAGCACGTCGCGGCCCAGGTAGTCGGTGCCCAGCAGGTGGCCGGCCGAGGGGCCCTGGAGCAGGTGGGCGGTGTCCTGGGCGAGCGGGTCGTGCGGGGCGAGCCGGCCGCCGAGCAGGGCCAGCAGGGCGACGGCGGCCAGCACGGCGAGCGCGCCTCGGGCCGGCGGCACCCGCGGGGTGCTGCGCAGGGCGCTCATCGCGCACCCGCCGCGAGCCGGCCACGCCGTGCCGAACCGGCCCGCCGGGCGGCCGGGTTGAGCGCCAGCACCCCGGCGACCACGGCCAGGTTGGCGACCAGCACGACCGCGACCGTCACCAGCAGGGTGCCCTGGATCACCGGCACGTCGTGCTGCTCGGCGGCGCGCAGCGAGAGTTGGGCGATGCCGGGCAGGTTGAAGATCCGCTCGGTGACCACCGCGCCGCCGATCAGGATCGGCACGTTCATCCCCAGTACCGTGACGGCCGGCCCGGCGGCGTTGCGCAGCACCTGACCGAAGAGCACTCGCCGCCCGCTCAGGCCGCGCATCGTCGCGCCGGTGACGTAGTTCTCGCGCAGCGCCGCGACCAGCGAGGTGCGCAGTTGGCGGGCGATGCCGGCGGCGGCGTCCAAACTGAGCGCCAGCGCCGGCAGCAGCGCGAACCGCAGCCACTGGCCCGGGTCCTGACCGAACGGGACGTAGCCGCCCGACGGCAGCAGCCGCAGCCGCACCGAGACCAGCACGATCAGTGCGATCGCGATCACGAAGGCCGGCAGCGTGCCGAGGACCGAGCAGATCGCGGTGACCGCGCGGTCGAGTCGCCCGCCGTTGCTCAGCGCCGCGGCGATGCCGCCGGCCGCGCCCAGCAGTACGGCCAGCAGCAGGGCCAGTCCGGCGATCGACAGGTCCACCGGCAGCGCGGTGGCGATGGAGTCGGAGACCGGCAGGGTGGTGAACCAGGACCGGCCCAGATCGCCGCCGAGCGCGTGCGCCAGCCAGCTCGCGAACTGCGCCGGCAACGGGCGGTCCAGGCCGAAGGCGTGGTCCATCCGGACGATGTCGGCGGGGGTGGCGGTCTCGCCGAGCACGGCGGCTGCGGGGTTGGCGTCGGAGAGTGCGCCGAGGCCGAAGGTGAGCACCGAGGAGAGCAGGAAGACCGTGCCCGCGCTCGCCAGCACCCGGCCCAGCGGTCGCGGCACGCGGGCCGCGCGGCGGCCCAGCAGCCGGGCAACTCCGGTGCCCGGCAGCGCTGCTGTGGCCTTCGTCGGCGGTGCGGGGGTGGCCGCGGGTAGCGCGGCCGGCGGCGCGCTCACGAGGCGGTCACCCCTTCGAAGCGCTGCACGACGGTGGCGGCCGGCAGCGCCGAGACCGAGCGCCGCCGGGCCAGGATCCGCGGCACGCTGTAGAGGAAGACGTTGGGCATGGTGCGCACCGCCAGCGCGGTGGCGGCCTGCAGGGTGGCCGGGTACTCGGCGGAGTCCAGCGGGGTGCGCGAGACCTTCTCCACCGCCGCGGCCAGCTCGGGCGGGGTGGTGCGCGCGGGGTTCATCAGCCCCTGCTCGCCGAAGAGCACCTGGAAGGCCTGCGGCGCCGAGTCGCGTCCCGCGAACTGGTCGGTGAACAGCGCCTTGGAGTGCTGCACGTAGACGATCTGGGTGGCCTGGGCGACCGGCACGACCTCGATGGTGGTGCGGATGCCGACCTGCTTGAGCTGGTCCTGGAGCTGCTCCGGCAGTCCCTGCGCGCTGGTGGTGGTGATCGTCAGGTCCACCCCGTCGGGGTGACCGGCCTGCGCCAGCAGCGCCTTGGCCTTGGCCGGGTCGTACCTGTAGAGGTCTGCCGAGGCGGGGTCGTAGCCGACGTAACCCTTGGGGAAGGGCTGGTAGTTGGCCTCGCCGTAGCCGAACTGCTGGGTCTTCACCAGGGCGTCGCGGTCGATGGCGTACTTGAGCGCGCTGACCACGTCCGGGTTGTCGAAGGGGGCCTTGGTGGTGTTGACGTCCAGTACCGCGACCACCAGCGAGGGGATCACCTGCACCTCCAGCCCCGCGGCCTTGGCGGCGGCGACCTGGCTGCCGGGGATCTGCGCCACGTCGTACTGGCCGGACTGCAGGGCGGCCACCACGGTGGCCGCGTCCGGCAGCGGGTAGAGCTCGAAGTTCTCCAGCTTGATCGAACCGGCTTCCCAGTACGAGGGGTTGCGCTTCAGCACGGCCTTGGCGTTCTGGGTGTAGGAGGTGAGGGTGAACGGCCCCGAGCCGGCCGGCTGGGTGGCCAGCGCGGCCGCGTCCGCGGTGAAGGCCCGGGGGTTGACGATCATGCCGGTCTTGCCGGCGAGCAGGTTGGGGATCTGGTAGTCGGGCTGGGTCAGGTGCAGCACCACCGTGCCCGCGTCGGGCGCGGCGACGTCCTTGACGTGCGTCAACTGCGGTGCCACCAGGGACTTGGGGTCGGTGCGGCCGCGGTCCAGGCTCTGCTTGACGGCTGTGGCGTCCAGCGCGGTGCCGTCGCTGAAGGTGAGTCCGGGGCGCAGCGTGAAGGTGACCGAGGTGCCGTCGGGGGCGTACGTCCAGGCGCTGGCCAGGGCGGGGACGGCCTTGCCCTGCTCGTCCAGCCGGGTGAGGCCGGCGTAGACCAGCGAGAGCATGTGCACGTCCCAGCCGGCCGAGGAGAAGACCGGGTCCCAGGACGTCGGCAGGGCCCAACCCCAGCGCAGGGTACCGCTGTTGCCGCCACTGCCGGCGGCGGTCACGTCGGCTCCGCCGCAGGCGGCCAGCAGGAGCGAGGCGCCGGTGGCGAGGCCGAGACCGAGGAAGGAGCGTCTGGCGAGGACGGAGGGGCTGCTGGTGGAAGCGTTCATGAGTGTGCGTCACCTTTCGGGTGCACGCCGGGGCCGCGCCGGGACACGGTGGTCCGCGGGCGGCGCACAGGGTGCGGGCGTCGGCGGTCACCGACGGCGCGAGGGCATGGGGTTGGGGGAGTGCGGCGCGGGAGCCGGGCGGCAGGGAGCCCGGGATGCGGAGCGCGAGCACGGCGACCGCGTGCCGGCGGGCGGCGGTGCGGTGGGCGGGGGAGCTGGTCAGGCCTCGGCCGGGGCGGCGGTCAGACCCGTCGGGGACGGGTGGCGCGGCGAGTCGGCGGCCGGCGTGCGGCGCTCAGCGACAGAGGTCGCTGGCAGTGCGCCGGAAGTCCACGTAACGGCACACCACGTTGGGGTGCGTGGAGAGCATGCGCACATCCTGGCCACCCAAACGGCCGGCTGTCAATGGACACCAAGAGGTGTCTCATGGCGTGGCACACCCCCACGATCCGTGTCCCGGCTCGACGTTCACGCACGACCCGTGCGGGCCGGGCGCGCGGGCCGTGGCGTGCAGCGCCGCTGGTCAGGGCAGCAGCAGCGAACGCGCGCGTTCGGCCGGGTGCAGGAAGAGCGGGCCGCCGGCGCTCTCCACCCGGATCGCCGCCGGCGGCACGATCGCCGGTGGGGCCGGCGCGCCCGGCGGGGCGGACCCGGCCAGCAGCGACAGGTCGGCCCCGGACAGGCTGCGGTAGCGCTCCAGCGCCGCCGGCCCGTCCAGCGCGCCCGGTGCGGCCGCCGTCCCCGGGCTCACCGCGCGGGCCGCCGCCAGGTACTCGGCGAACGGCCGCCACCCCGGCCCCGCCCGCCGCCCGTCCGGTCCGCTGAACAGCAGCGTGGGCAGCGCGTAGCGGTGGCCGACCTCGGTCTCCTTGGCCGCGCCCGGATGGGGACCCGCGCCGCGCAGCCCGACCGCCTCCAGCACCGGGCGCCGGGCCTCGGCCCGGTCCCGGCGCACCCGCTCCAGCACCGGCAGGCCCGCCGACTCCTGCGCCAGGCGCGCCGGGTCCACCCGTACCGGGTCCAGCCACGGCTCGCCGCGCAGCGCGGCGAGCACCGGGGCCGCGGTGTCGGGCGGCTCGCCCAGCACGAACGCGGCCTCCCGCAGCCGGCGCAGCACCCGCTCGGCGACCAGCGGGCCCTGCGCCTCCGCGGCC
>NZ_BAAALF010000258.1:0-9063 GCF_039528135.1 Kitasatospora nipponensis
CTCACCGACCTGCGCGACGCCGGCGCCGATCACCACGACGTCCAGCTCGACCAGCGTGTCGGTGGCCGCGAGGCCGGCCGCCAGCGCCTGCCCGGCGCGGGCGAAGGCGCCCAGCGCGCGCGGGTCGCCGGCCCGGGCGGCGTCGGCCACCGCGACCGTCGTGGCGCCGCCGGAGATGTCCACCAGCCGCCCGCCGTCCGGCCGCCAGCCCGCCGCCAGCGCGTGGCGCACGATCGCGGTCCCGCTCGCCAACTGCTCCAGGCAGCCGCGGCTGCCGCACGGGCAGGAGTCGCCGTCCAGGTCGACGCTGATGTGGCCGATGTGGCCGGCGTTGCCGGTGGGGCCCGGGTAGAGCGCGCCGCGCAGCACCAGGCCGCCGCCGACCCCGGTGGAGACCACCAGGCAGAGCGCGTTGTCGTAGCCGCGCGCCGCCCCGCGCCAGTGCTCGGCGGCGGTCATCGCCACCCCGTCGCCGGTCAGCACCACCGGACGCCCCCCGGTCAGCGCGGCCACCTCGCCGACCACCGGGAAGTCCCGCCAGCCGGGGATGTTGACCGGGCTGACCGTGCCGCGCACCGCGTCCACCGGACCGGCGCTGCCCACGCCCACCAGCCGCACCCGCGGCCAGTCCGCGCTGCGGGTCAGCTCCCCGATCACCTCGGCCAGCGCGCCGAGCACCACCTCACCGCTCTCCTGGGCCCGGGTCGGCCGCTGGACGCGGTGGCGCAACGAACCGTCCTCGGCGCCGATCAGGGCACCGGCGATCTTCGTCCCGCCGATGTCGATCGCCGCCACCAGCGCCTGACCGCTGTTCATCCACCGCTCGCTTTCCCGTGTCCCCGACCGCCCGCACCCGGCGGCCGACCCTATCTGGTCCGGCACCCGCGCCCGCGACGGCACCAGCCATCGCACCATCACATGTCACACCACATCCCCCGGTTGTACCAACTCCCCCGCCCGCTGCCCGCCGGCCGGCCCCGGCGCGCACCCGCCGCTCGCTGGACACCGGCCCCCCGAACGGCCGAGAATCGACGCCATGACCGCTCTCGAGCCCCGCACCGGCGCGGCGCCCCCCGGCGGGCCGGACCGGCCCTCGGAGGCCGAACGCGACCAGGCCCTCGGGATGCTGCGCGCCGGCGCGGGCAGCGGCCGACTCTCGCACGACACCTTCATCCACCGGATGGAGCTGGTACTGGCCGCCCGCAGCCGGGCCGAGCTCGACGCCGTCCTCGCCGACCTGCCCGCCGACGGGCCGCTGGGCCGGCTGCTGCTGCGCACCGTGGGGCGCGTGTCCTCGTTCACGGTCCGGCTGCGCGACGCCTGGCGCCGCGAGCGGCTGCCGGGGCTGACCCTGCCGCAGCCCGGCGGGCACCCGCTGCGGATCGGCCGGGCGCCCGGCAGCGACCTGCGGCTGAGCGACATCTCGGTCTCCCGGGCGCACGCGGAGCTGCGGCGCGACGCGGACGGCTGGGTGCTGCACGACCTCGGCTCGACCAACGGCACGCACGTCAACGGGCGGCGCGTCACCGGCAGCACCCCGGTCCGCCCGGGCGACCTGGTGGCCTTCGGCAGCCTCGCCTTCCGGCTCGCCGCCGGCTGAGCCGAGGCCGGTCGGCGGGCGGGAGCGGTGGCCCGGGGCTCGGGGGCTCGGGGCCCGCTCAGCCCTCCAGCAGGCGCTTCTTGAGCACCTTGCCCATCGCGTTGCGCGGCAGCTCCTCGACCAGCACCACCCGGCGCGGCCGCTTGTGCACCGACAGCCGTTGGGCCACGAACGCGGCGAGCTGATCGCCCGTCACCGGACCCTCGGGGACGACGAACGCGACCACCGCCTGACCGAGGTCCGGGTCCGGCGCACCGACCACCGCGGCGTCCGCGACCGCCGGGTGGTCCCGCAGCGCCGCCTCCACCTCGCCCGCGCCGATCCGGAAGCCGCCGCTCTTGATCAGGTCCACCGAGGCCCGCCCGACGATCCGGTGGAAGCCGTCGGGACCGATCGTGGCGACGTCACCGGTGCGGAACCAGCCGTCGGCGGTACGGGACTGCGCGTCCGCCTCCGGGCGGCCCAGGTAGCCGTCGTACAGGGTCGGCCCGCTGACCTGGAGCTCGCCGACGCTCTCGCCGTCGCACGCCACCGGGCTCACGCCGTCCTCGCCGCACAGCCGGGTCCGCACGCCCGCCACCGGCAGGCCCACGCTGCCGGGGCGGCGCTCGCCGTCGGCCCGGGTGCTGACGGTGATCAGCGTCTCCGTCATGCCGTAGCGCTCGATCGGCCGGTGGCCGCTGAGCGCGGTCAGCCGCTCGAAGACCGGGACGGGCAGCGGGGCGCTGCCGGAGACCAGCAGGCGGGCGCCGGCCAGCGCCTGGGCGCAGGCCTCGTCGGCGGCGACCCGCGACCAGACGGTGGGCACCCCGAAGTAGAGCGTGCCGCCCGCCGCGGCGTAGCCGGCGGGGGTCGGGCGGCCGGTGTGCACCAGCCGGCTGCCGGTGCGCAGCGCGCCGAGCACCCCCAGCACCAGGCCGTGCACGTGGAACAGCGGCAGGCCGTGCACCAGGGTGTCCTCGGCGGTCCAGGCCCAGGCCGCGGCCAGCGCGTCCAGGTCGGCCAGCAGCGCGCGGTGCGAGAGCATCACGCCCTTGGGCGCGCCGGTGGTGCCGGAGGTGTAGAGCAGCATCGCGGGGCCGTGCGGCGCGGGCACGGGCACCGCCGGGTCCGCCTTCGCAGCCAGGTCGACCGGCAGCGCGGCCAGGCCGCAGCGGAACTCGGCGGACTCGCCGTCGGCGCCGGCCAGCAGCTCGGCGCCGGAGTCGCGCAGGATGTGGGCGCGCTCCAGCTCGCCGGAGTCGGGCGCCAGCGGCACCACCGGCACCCCCGCCAGCAGGCCGCCGACCACAGCCACCACCGTCTCCACGGTGGGCCGGGCCAGCACCGCCAGCGCGGCGGCCCCGGCGGCGCGTGCGGCCACCGCGCCGGCCGCGGCCAGCAGCTGCTCCCGGGAGATCGCCCGGCCGTCGATCCGCAGCGCGTCGGCGGCGTCGCCGTACCCGCCCTGAAGTGCCGTCAACAGGTCCACGCCCGCACTCTACGGGGCCGGTGAACGCCGCAGGGCGTGATCCCCGCCACGGGGGATCACGCCCTGCTGGACAGCTCGCGGCCGGCCCTCGCGGGCCCGAGCCTGGGCGGTCGTCAGCCCTTGCGGGCCTTGACCTCGGCGGTCAGCTGCGGCAGCACCTGGAACAGGTCGCCGACCACGCCGTAGTCGACCAGCTCGAAGATCGGCGCCTCGGCGTCCTTGTTGATCGCCACGATCGTCTTCGAGGTCTGCATGCCGGCCCGGTGCTGGATGGCGCCGGAGATGCCCGCGGCGACGTACAGCTGCGGGGAGACCTGCTTGCCGGTCTGGCCGACCTGGTTGCTGTGCGGGTACCAGCCGGCGTCCACCGCGGCGCGCGAGGCACCGACGGCCGCGCCGAGCGAGTCGGCCAGCTCCTCGACCACGCCGAAGCCGTCGGCCGCGCCGACGCCACGGCCGCCGGAGACGACGATCGCGGCCTCGGTCAGCTCGGGGCGACCCGAGGAGACCCGCGCGGTGCGGGAGGTGACCTTGGCGGCGTTGCCGGTGAACCCGACGGTGACGTTCTCGACCGCGCCGGCGGCCGGGGCGGCCTCGGGGCCGACCGCGTTCGGCTTCACGGTGATGACCGGGGCGCCGTGCGAGACCTTCGACTTCACCTGGAAGGAGGCGGCGAAGACCGACTGGGTGGCGACCGGACCGCCGTCGCCGGCCTCCAGGTCGACGGCGTCGGTGATGATGCCCGAGCCCAGGCGCAGCGCGACGCGGGCCGCGATCTCCTTGCCCTCGCCCGAGGAGGTGACCAGCACGGCGGCCGCGTCGGCGGCCTTGGCGATCTGGGTGAGCGCGTCGACCTTGGGGACCACGAGGTAGTCGGCGAACTCGGCGGCGTCGGCCACGTAGACCTTGGCGGCACCGAACTCGGCGACCTTCGCGGCGATCTCGGCGGCGGCCGGGCCGGCGCCCAGCACGACGGCGGAGGGCTCGCCGATCCGGCGGGCCAGGGTCAGCAGCTCGAGGGCCGGCTTGCGGACGACGCCGTCGGCGTGGTCCACGAGAACCAGGATTTCAGCCATGATTCGTTACTCCTGATTGAACGTGAGGTCCGGACGGCGGGTCAGATGAACTTCTGCTCGGCGAGGAAGGTCGCGAGCTGCTTGCCGCCCTCACCCTCGTCCTTGACGATCGTTCCGGCGGTGCGGGCCGGGCGCTCGGTGACGGTCTCGACCGCGGTCCAGGCGCCGGCCAGGCCGACCTCGTCGGCCTCCAGGCCCAGGTCGTCCAGGTCCAGCTCGGCGACCGGCTTCTTCTTGGCGGCCATGATGCCCTTGAAGGACGGGTAGCGGGCCTCGCCCGACTGGTCGGTGACCGACACGACGGCCGGCAGCGAAGCCTCGACCAGCTCGGTGGCGGCGTCGCCGTCCCGGCGGCCCTTGACCACGCCCGCCTCGACCGACACCTCGGAGAGCAGCGTGACCTGCGGGACGCCCAGGCGCTCGGCGAGCAGCGCGGGCAGCACGCCCATGGTGCCGTCGGTGGAGGCCATGCCGCAGACCACCAGGTCGTAGCCGGTCTGCTCCAGCGCCTTGGCGATGATCGCCGAGGTGGCGATCACGTCGCTGCCGTGGATGTCGTCGTCGTTGACGTGGACACCCTTGTCGGCACCCATGGAGAGTGCCTTCTTCAGCGCGTCCCTGGCGTCGTCCGGGCCGACGGTCAGCACGGTCACCTCGGCGTCGCCCGACGCCTCGGCGATCCGCAGCGCCTGCTCGACGCCATACTCGTCGAGCTCCGACAGGAGGCCGTCCACGGCGTCCCGGTCGGTGGTGGTGTCGTCCGCGAAGCGACGGTCACCGGTCGCGTCGGGCACGTACTTCACACAGACAACGATCCTCAAGCTCACGGCCTGTCTCCTGTACTGGTCTCGTCCGGCGGCTGCGGCGGTGCAACGACGGGCGCGCCCGCGGCGGCCCGCTTCGGACAGCGCATTCCCGCTGTCCCGACCGGCACTTCCGGCAGCATACTCGGCAGCATCCCGCTCTGGTTACTCGTCAGTATCTAAATACCGGTCGCCCACATCTTGCCGCAATATCGGCCTGGTCGACCGCCTGATCATTGTGACGAAGCTCTCGGCCCCGCGGACCCACCAACGCACCGGGAATTGCCCGACCAACGCCCGCGCGCCCCGCACGGACCGACCGTGCACGGAGCAGCACCGCCGGGGCGGGGCAGGCCGTTCAGAGCGCCAGGCCCAGCGCGGCGATCACGTCCGCGCGCCGCGGCTGGCCCACCGCCCGCCGCACCACGCGGCCGCGCGCGTCGAGCACCAGCACGGTCGGGGTGCGCAGCACCTCCAGCCGGCGGACCAGGTCGAGGTGCTGCTCGGCGTCGATCTCCAGGTGCGCCACGCCCTGCACCATCGCGCTCACCTCGGCCAGCACCCGGCGGGTCGCCCGACAGGGCTGGCAGAACGCCGAGGAGAACTGCAGCAGGGTGGCCCGCTCCCCCAGCACCGCCCCCTCGCCCAGTTCGGCAGCGGACAGCAGCACGGCCTCGTCCCTCCCGCGCGCCCCCGGGGCGCGCAGCCTCCCGTCGCGCCGGGCCCGGACCAGCCCGAACCCGCCCGCCAGGACGAGCACCGCGACGCACACCACCAGTCCGGTCATGCCCCCAGTCTGCGGCATGGCCCGCGGCGCCCGGTACGCCCGGTGGGCGCCCGGGTCCGCCCGGCCCGAGCCGGTCCGCCCGGGCCCCACGACCGGTACCATCGCCGCGTGGACACCCCCGGCCCCCAGCGCCTCCCGCTGCGCCGCCGACGGCCCGCCGGGGAGGACCTGACGAGCCGCCGGGTGATCGACCTGTGCCGGGCCACCACCTCCCGCTGTCGCTGAGCCGACCTCCCGCCGCCCCGGCCGTCCGGCCAGGGGCGCAGTCCCGGGCACGGTCCCCGGGGCGCCTCCCGTCAGCTCGCCGGAGTCCCCTGTGCAGATCGACCCGCGCGGCCCGCGTTCCGCCGCCGCGCTCACCACCCTCGTCCTGGCCGCCGCCCTGATCACCGCCAGCTGGCCGCTGCCGGCCGCGCAGGCCGTGGTCTTCGCGCTCGGCGCGCTCGGCCGCTCCCCCTACGGCTGGCTCTACCGCGTCCTGCTGCGCCCGCGGCTGGGCCCGCCCACCGAGCTGGAGGACGCCCGTCCGCCGCGCTTCGCCCAGCTGGTCGGCCTGCTCTTCGCCGTACCCGCCGCCCTGGGCTACCTGCTGGGCGCGAACTGGCTGGGGACCGCGGCCTGCGCCTGCGCCCTGGCCGCGGCCTTCCTCAACGCCGCCTTCGGCTACTGCCTGGGCTGCGAGGTCTACCTGCTGCTGCGCCGCGGGCAGGCCCGGTTCGCGGTGACCGGCCGGTAGCCGGGCCGCCGGTGGGGCGCGGGCCCGTGCCCCGCCGGTAACACGTCGGGGGTCCGGCCCGCAGCCCGCTCCGACCAGGTGTGACGACTATCTCGCGCGGGCGGCGCACACCCAGGTGACAGATGGCCCGTGTTCGAGGGACCATCGTTCGCAGAATCACCCGTGGCAGCCGCGGCGTGCCGCGGGCCAGCCCCCGGCCGACTCCTGGCGGTCGCGAGTGCCGGTGCACCGGGCGAAGGCCCGTGGGAAGAAGTAGGGCTGACCGTGGCAGAGTTCGTGTACCCGCCGGTGATCCGGGCCGCGTTGACCGTCTTTCGAGCGCTCGACGTGCAGATCACGATCATCGGTGCGGAGAACGTTCCGGCCACCGGTGGCGCCGTGCTGGTGAGCAATCACATCAGCTACCTGGACTTCCTCTTCGCCGGCCTGGGCGGCTACCGCGGCGGCAAGCGCAAGACCCGCTTCATGGCCAAGGACGACGTCTTCCGCCACAGCGTCTCCGGCCCGCTGATGCGCGGCATGAAGCACATCCCGGTGGACCGGACGGACGGTCAGCCCGCGTACGACGCCGCGGTGCGCGCGCTGCGCGCCGGCGAGGTGGTCGGGGTCTTCCCCGAGGCCACCATCAGCCGCTCCTTCACCCTGAAGAAGTTCAAGACCGGCGCGGCCCGGATGGCCGCCGACTCCGACACCCCGCTGCTCCCGGTGATCCTGTGGGGCACCCAGCAGCTGTGGACCAAGGGCCGGCCCAAGACGCTGACCAAGCGGCACGTGCCGGTGACCATCATGATCGGCGAGCCGATCCGCCTGGAGCCCACCGACAAGCCGGTCATGGTCACCCGCCGCCTGCGCGCCACCATGACCGAGATGCTCGACCGGGCCCAGCGTGACTACCCGGTCGCGCCGGCCGGCCCCGAGGACACCTGGTGGCTGCCCGCGCACCTGGGCGGCACCGCGCCGACCCTGGAGGTCGCCGAGGCCGAGGACGAGCAGGAGGCGGCCGAGAAGGCCGCCCGCCGGGCCGCCGCCGCCGGCAGCTGACCGGGCCTCCGTCGCGGGGGACCCGCATCGGCTCGCCTTGCCCACCGGACGCCTCCGGGCCGACAGTGGTAAGGGGCAACAGAAGCCGTTGGGGGTCCCGCCCGGAGGTACGACCATGACATTCGTGCAGATCATCGACTGCAAGACGGACCAGGTCGACGAGATGAACCGGCTCCTGGACACCTGGATCGAGCTGACCCGCGGGCGCCGGACCGCCACCCACTCGATCGTCGGCTCGGACCGGGCGGACGCCCGGCACGTCGTGGAGATCGTCGAGTTCCCCTCCTACGAGGAGGCGATGCGCAACTCCCGGATGCCGGAGACCAACCGGATCTTCAGCAAGATGGTGGCGCTCTGCGACGAGCCGCCGACCTTCGTCGACCTCGACGTGGTCCGCGACGACCAGTTCGACAAGTCGACCGTGCGCAGCTTCTTCGACGCGATCGGCACCGGCGACGTCGACCTGCTGCGCCAGCTGATCTCCCCCGACTACCGGGACAACGACCCGGCGGACGAGACCGGCCCGCTGACCGCCGACGAGTTCGTCGCGAAGATGGGCACCTACGGCGCGGCCTTCGACGCCGCCTTCACCGTCCGCAGCCAGTGCGCCGAGGGCGACCTGATCTCCAGCCGGTGGACCTGGGAGGGCACCCACACCGGCGCGTTCAGGGGCCTGCCGGCCACCCACCGGCAACTGGACACCACCGGCACCACCACCTTCCGCCTCGAGCACGGCAGGCTGGCGGAAGGCTGGTGGAACTGGGACAACATGCGCCTGCTCAGGCAGCTCGGGCTGATCCAGCCCTCGGGCTGATCCAGCCCTGATCCGGCCCGGCCGGAGATGCCCGCGGACGTCAGCCGTCGGCGGCCAGGAGGGCGGCCAGCCGGCCGCGGGTCTCCGCCCAGTCCTCGGCCGACTGCTTCGGCAGGAGGTCCCCCCAGAGCGGCAGGAAGCTGCCCCGCAGCTGGAGCATGCCCTCGGGCCGCGGGATCACCCAGACGTGCAGGTGCTTGGCACCGTCACCCCAGCGGTTGAAGTGCACCCGGCCGATGCCGCCCAGGGCCGTGACGGCCCGCTCCAGGCGCTGCAGCAGCGGTCCCAGCTCCGCCGACCGCTCCGGCGGCAGGTCCGCCAGGTCGTGGTGACCACGGGGGTACAGCATCGCCTCGACGGGCAGCCCACCGGGCTCCACCGGCGCGGTCACCAGCCAGTGCTCGTCCTGCCAGAGCACCTCCGGATCGGCCGGGTCCCGGAGACAGACGTGGCACGTCTCGGGCCCCTCCTCGCCGGACCGCGGCGGCTCCGGCAGGACGGGCTCGTCCAGGACCTTCAGCCGCAACTCGCCCTCGATCGGAAAGTTCGGCCAGCTGGTGACGGTCTCCTCGCCCGTGGGAAGGGCGATCCGCTCACCGATCGGCAGGCTGCGGACATACGCACCGGGCTCCGTCGTCGCCGTGACGCTCTCAAGATCAGTCATGCGCCGGAGTCTGCCAGAAACGCGAAGAAGCCCCCACCGAATAAACGGTGGGGGCTTCTCCTGAATGATTG
>NZ_BAAALF010000259.1:0-9021 GCF_039528135.1 Kitasatospora nipponensis
CGGGCCCGACGGCGGGGCGAACGCGTCCGCGGGGCGCTCGATCCGCTCACCGTGTTCCGCGCCCGGACTGCTCTCTACCGTCATCAGGTCCCCCCTGCACCCACGTGCACCAGTTCGATGGATGCGCGGACTCTAGCCGACCGCGGCCACCGCCCGGTGCGCCGCCCACCCCGCGGCCGGGCCGGTCGTCAGCCCCGGGCCAGCACCTCTCCGTGCAGCACGGCGAACCAGCCGTCCGGCTCGACCGTCCAGCGCCGCCAGCCGTCCGCGATCGCCGCCAGCTCCTCGTCGCCCGCCAGGCCCTGCGCCCGGGCGGTGGCGGCCAGCCCCGAGGCGGTCACCCGCTCGGCCCAGGACGCGCCCCACCACAGCCGCTCGCCCGGCGTCGCGTAGGTCCAGGTCGAGCTGGAGGCCCGCACCTCCTCGAAGCCGGCCGCCCGCGCCCACGCCAGCAGGCGGCGCCCGGCGTCCGGCTCGCCGCCGTTGGCCCGCGCGGTGCGCCGGTACAGATCCAGCCAGTCGGTCAGCTCGGGCAGC
Organism: Kitasatospora nipponensis; assembly: GCF_039528135.1. NCBI lineage: Bacteria > Bacillati > Actinomycetota > Actinomycetes > Kitasatosporales > Streptomycetaceae > Kitasatospora > Kitasatospora nipponensis. The sequence continues at coordinate 538 of NZ_BAAALF010000259.1, forward strand.
TGCGGGTACCAGGTCATCGCCTCGTAGTCGGCGTCGCGGACGGCCACCACCCCGCCCGGCGCCACCACCCGGCGCATCTCGCGCAGCGCCCCGACCGGGTCCTGGACGTGCTGCAGCACCTGGTGGGCGTGCACCACGTCGAAGCCGGCCGACGGGTACGGCAGCGCGTGCACGTCGGCGACGGCGAACTCGACGTTCTCCAGGCCGCGCCCGGCGACGTACTCGGCGGCCTGCGCCAGCACCTCGGGCGAGGTGTCGACGGCGACCACCCGGCCGGTGGGACCCACCAGCTCGGCCAGGTCGGCGGTGATCGTCCCCGGCCCGCAGCCGACGTCCAGCACCTGCTGCCCCGCCGCCAGTTCGGGCCGCAGGTAGCCGGCCGAGTTGGCCAGCGTCCGGGTCCGGTGCGAGCGCAGCACCGCCTCCTGGTGGCCGTGGGTGTAGACACTCTGATGCTCTGTCATGGCTCTTCTCCTCCAGGCGCGCAGCGGCTGAGACGGTGCCTCCACCCTAGCCACCGTCTCACCTTGCGAGAAGATCCATCTCAAAGTAAGAGACGGCGGGATAAGTGGGTCGCCCCGGCGGCGGACCCTGCCGAATAATTCGGGCCATGGGAAAGAGCTACGAACGCATCGACGGCCGGCTGCGCACGTTCATCGAGGCCCAGCCGATCTTCTTCACCGCGACCGCCCCGCTCTCCGGCGACGGCCACCTCAACCTCTCCCCCAAGGGCCGCTCCGGCACGCTCGCCGTGCTCGACGAACTCACCCTGGCCTACCTGGACTTCGGCGGCAGCCACGCCGAGACCATCGCCCACCTGCGGGAGAACGGCCGGATCACGCTGATGTGGTGCGCCTTCACCGGCCCGCCCACGGTGGTCCGGGTGCACGGCAGCGGCGAGCCGGTCTTCCGTGACGACCCGCGCTTCGCCGAGCTGCTGACGCACTTCGCGCCCGAGGCGGACGGGGCCGGGCTGCGCGCGGTGGTGCTGGTGCGCGCCGAGCGGATCAGCGACTCGTGCGGCTTCGCGGTGCCGTTCATGGAGTACCGCGAGGACCGCTCGCTGCACGCCGACTACTTCGGACGCAAGGACGAACAGGAGTTCGCCGACTACTGCGCCGCGAAGGAGTTCGTCGGCACCAGCGTGGACGGCCTGCCGGGGCTGCCGCTACCGCTGCCACCGCGGCGGTAGGGCCCCGCCCCGTACCGTGGGCGCATGCCCACCCGCCACACCCGCCCGTACGTGCTGCTCAGCGCCGCGATGTCGATCGACGGCCACCTCGACGACGCCTCGCCCGACCGCCTGCTGCTCTCCAACCCGGCCGACTTCGACCGGGTCGACGAGCTGCGGGCGGGCTGCGACGCGCTGCTGGTCGGCTCCAGCACGCTGCGCGCCGACAACCCGCGACTGCTGGTCAACTCCCCGGCCCGGCGGGCGGCCCGGCAGGCGGCCGGCCTGCCGCCGTACCCACTCAAGGTGACCCTCAGCGCCAGCGGCGACCTGGCCCCCGCCCTGCGCTTCTGGCACACCGGCGACGCCAAGCTCGTCTACACCACCCAGGCCGCCGCCCCCGGGCTGCGCGCGGCGCTGGACGGGCTGGCGGAGGTGGCCGCGCTGGGCGCGCGGGTGGAGCTCGGCGCGCTGCTGGACGACCTCGGGCGGCGCGGGGTCCGGCGGCTGATGGTGGAGGGCGGCGGCTCGGTCCACACCCAGTTCCTCGCCGAGTCGCTCGCCGACGAGCTGCAGCTGGTCGTCGCGCCGCTGCTGGTCGGGCAGGCGGACGCGCCGCGCTTCGTCAATCCCGCCCCGTTCCCCGGCGGCAGCACCCGGCGGCTGCGGCTGCTGGAAGCCCGTACCGTCGGGGACGTCGTCCTGCTCCGGTACGCCCCCAAGGAGTCCACCCCGTGACCACCCCCCTCGACCTGGACCTGCTCGCCCGCGCGATCGACCTGTCCCGGCTCTGCCCGCCCTCGCGGACCGCGTTCTCGGTGGGCGCGGTGATCGTCGACGCGGACGGCGCGGTGCTCAGCGAGGGCTACAGCCGGGAGACCGACCCGCTCTGCCACGCCGAGGAGGCCGCGCTCGGCAAGCTGGCGCCCGCCGACCCGCGACTGCGCGGCGCGACCCTCTACAGCTCGTTGGAGCCCTGCAGCCGGCGCGCCTCCCGCCCGCGGCCCTGCGCGGAGCTGGTCATCGCGGCCGGGATCCCCCGGGTGGTGGTCGCCTGGCGCGAACCGGACCTCTTCGTCACCGGCTGCGAGGGCATCGGGCTGCTGGCCGCCGCCGGGGTGAGCGTGCTGGAGCTGCCGGAGCTGGCGGCGAGCGCCCGCGAGGTGAACGCGCACCTGCTCGACTGACTTTTGTATAGTGGTGGAACATATATCCGCCAGCCCGCCGGGAGCCCGCATGTCCGCCACCGAACTCTCCGTCCGCGCCCTGTTGCTGGACATGGACGGAACCCTGGTGAACTCGGACGCCGTGGTGGAACGGTGCTGGCGCCGCTGGGCCGACGCCCAGCGGCTGGACTTCGCGCACGTGATGTCGGTGGTGCACGGCCGGCAGGGCCACCTGAGCATGGGGATCCTGCTGCCCGACCGCCCGGTGGAGCAGAACCTCGCGGAGAACCGGGCGATGCTCGCCGCCGAGACCGCCGACATCGAGGGCGTGGTGGAGATCCCCGGCGCCGCCGCCTTCCTGGCCTCGCTGGCCGGCCACCCGCACGCCCTGGTCACCTCCGCCGACCTCGCGCTCGCCCGCACCCGGATGGCCGCCGCCGGCCTGCCGATCCCCGACCTCGCGATCACCGCCGAGTCGGTCGGCGCCAGCAAGCCGGACCCGGAGGGCTTCCTCAAGGGCGCCGCCGCACTGGGCGTCGACCCGGCCGACTGCCTGGTCCTGGAGGACTCCGAGGCGGGCATCGCGGCCAGCCGCGCGGCGGGCATGCGGGTGCTGGGAGTCGGCCCGCGCGCCGCCGCGCACGGGCCGACGGCGCACGTCGACACGCTGGAGCGGGTCCGGGTCACGCCGGGACCGGACGGCACGCTGCTGGTGCGGGTCTGAGCGAACGAGGGGCGCGCGGGGCCTTCGGCGCCTCGCGGGCGGGTCAGCGCGGCAGGCGCAGGGCCAGGCCGTCGAGGACGACCTCCAGCCCGTAGCCGAACTTGTCGTCGCGGATCCGGACGGGGTCCAGGGGGGCGGCCTCGGCATAGGCGGCGGCCAGGTGGTCGTGGTCGGCGGCGGCCCGCTGGGCGGCGGGCATCAGGCGCAGGATGAAGGCGGCCTCGCCCTCGCCGGAGCGGGCGACGGCGGTGAGCCAGGCGGCCTCCGTGGTGCTCATGCCGATGACGTAGGAGAGCACGGTGTCGATGGCCCGGCTCGGCTCGGGGAAGCCGGCGGCCGTGAAGAGGGCGGCCAGCCGCTCGGAGTAGGACATCAGGTTGGGCCCCAGGTAGGCCAGGCCGGCCTGGCCCAGGACCGAGGCCAGCCAGGGGTGGCGCAGGGCCGTCGCGCGGAAGGATCCGGCGGCCTCGGTGGCCGCGGCACGCCAGTCGGAACCGTCGGCGGGCGGCACGGAGATCTCGGCGACCACCTCGTCCACCGCGAGCTCCATCAGCTCGTCCTTGGTGGCGACGTGCCGGTAGAGGGAGGTCGCCCCGGCGTTCAGCCGGGCGCCGAGCTTGCGCATGCTCAGCGCGTCGATGCCGTCGGCGTCCAGGACGGCGATCGCCTCGCGGACGATGGCGGCCCGGCTGAGCGCGGGCTGGTCGCTCTCGCGCTGCTGCCGGGCCCAGACGGACGGGATCGGGTTGGTCTTCGCGGCCATGGCGTTCCTCCGGCTCCGGGCGCACAGTGTTCGCATCCAGCGTACAGGAATGAGGATTGCGTACGCCGTTCCGTCGTGCGTACAGTGTTCGCAACACAGGAACGATGTACGCATCTCGGAGGGAAGACCCATGGAGACCCGCAATCCACGCCGCTGGTGGATCCTCGTCGTGCTCTGCCTCAGCTCACTGGTGCTGGTGGTCGACAGCATGGCGCTGACCGTCGCGGTGCCGTCGATGACCAGGGACATCGGCGCGAGCGTCCAGGACACCCAGTGGATCCTCGACTCCTACATCCTGGTCTTCGCCGGCCTGCTGCTCGCCTCCGGCAGCCTCGGCGACCGGTTCGGCCGACGGAAGATCATGATCATCGGCCTGCTGCTCTTCGGGGCCGCGTCCCTGGCCGCGTCCTTCTGCGCCGACCCCGGCGAGGTGATCGCCGCGCGGATCACGATGGGCGTCGGCGGAGCGCTGATCATGCCCTCGACGCTGTCGATCCTCATCACCGTCTTCGACGAGGACGAGCGCGGCCGGGCGATGGCCGCCTGGGGCTCGGTGTCGATGCTCGGCCTGGTCGGCAGCCCGGTGCTCGGCGGCGTGCTGATCGCGCACTACTCCTGGCACGCGATCTTCTTCATCAACGTCCCGGTCGTCGCGCTGGCCGTCCTGGCGGCCCTGACCCTGATGCCGGAGTCGAAGGGCCCCTGGCAGCGGCCCGACCCGCTCGGCGCCGTGCTCTCCGCGGCCGGCATGACCTCCCTGGTCTGGTGGATCATCGAGCTCCCGCGGCACGGCGCCCTCGGCGGCCACGCGGCGATCACCCTGGCCGTCGCCGTCGTCTGCCTGGTCGGGTTCGTGGTCTGGGAGAACGTCACCCCCGCGCCGATGGCACCGCTGGCCCTCTTCCGGCAGCGCAACTTCAGCGGCGGCTCGCTCTCGCTGACCCTCGTCCAGATCGGCAACGGCGGCCTGCTGCTGGTGCTCACCCAGTACCTGCAGTTCGTGCTCGGCTACTCGCCGGTCAAGGCGGGCGTCGCGTTCGTGCCGCTGGCCCTCGCCGCACTGGTCGGCAACGGGACGGGCGCCAAGCTCGCCGCGAAGGCGGGCAACCGCTGCCTGGTGCTGGTCGGGATGCTCCTGATGGCCGCCTCCTTCGCGCTGCTGGCCACCGTCTCGGCCGACAGCGGCTTCACCGTCCCGGCGCTCGCGCTCGGCCTGCTCGGCCTCGGCGCCGGCCTCGCGATGCCGGCCGCGGTCGGCGCGCTGATGGGCACCATCCCGGCCGAGCAGGCGGGCGTGGGGTCCGCGCTGAACGACACCATCCAGCAGGCCGGCACCGCGCTGGGCGTCGCCATCCTCGGCTCGCTGCTCTCCAGCGGCTTCGCCGACCGGATGCCCACCGACGCGCCCGGGCAGGCGAAGCAGTCGATCGCCGGCGCCCTCGCGCTCGCCCACGGCGACAGCGCCCTGGTCCACACCGCCCGCCAGGCCTTCACCGCCTCGATGTCGACCACCTTCACCATCAGCGCCGTCGGCGTCCTCGCCGCCGCCCTGCTGGCCGCCCTGGTCATGCGCGACACCGGGCCGCAGGCCGCGCCGGCGCCGGACTCGGCCGACGAGCCCGCGCTCGCTTCCTGACCCCGCCCGGCCCCGCCGCGCCCCGTCAAGTCCCGCCCGCCGCCCGCCGCGTGAAGCCCCGTCCACACCGAACCCACCCGAAGTGGAGTACGACATGACCGAGCCCACCGCCCCCGCCGCCACCCCGCTCGAACTGACCCACGCCCAGCTCGACGACGCCTCGCACGGCCACCCGCCGCTGATCCGCGCCACGCTGCCGCAGACGCGGACCCCGATCTGGCTGGCCACCCGGTACGACGTGGTCAAGACCGTGCTCGGCGACGGCCGGTTCGTACGGGACCTGGCGAAGGTCCCGGGGGCGCAGGGCGGCGACGTCGGCGCGGAACTGCTCGACGACGCGGGGCTGCCGGCGGAGTACCGGCGGTACCTGGAGATCCTGGTGATGGTCGACGGCCCGGAGCACACCCGGCTGCGGACCCACGTGATGCGGGCCTTCGCACCGCGCCGGATCGCCGCCCTGCGGCCGCGGATCGAGTGCGTCGCCCAGCGGCTGACCGATGAACTCGCCGCGACGGAAACCGAGTTCGACCTGCTGCACGCCTTCGCCTACCCGCTGATGACGAACGTGATCTGCGAGATCATCGGCGTCGAGGAGGCGGACCGGCCGAAGGTCGGCGGCTGGATCCGGGACTACGAGTCGGGCGAGCCGGGCCGCTTCGTGGCCGGCATCGACCGGCTCGCCGGGTACGTCGACGCCCTCCTCGACCGCCGCGCCGCCGCACCCGCCGAGGACCTGGCCTCCGACCTGCTGCGGTCCAGCGCGCAGGCGCAGGACGGGCAGCGGCTGAGCCGCCAGGAGATGATCGCGCTGGTCTTCCTGCTGATCAACACCGGGATCGCGCCGCCCGCCTTCTTCGTCACCGACGCGGTGCTCGCCCTGCTCGACCACCCGCGGCAGCTGGCCCGGCTGCGCGCCGAGCCCGACCTGCTGCCGCGCGCGGTGCAGGAGCTGCTGCGCCACGTCTCCACCGTCCGGATCGGCGCCACGCTCTACGCCACCGAGGACGTCGAACTCGGCGGCGTCCTGGTCCGCCGCGGCGAGGGCGTGACCAGCGCCCTGCTCGCCGCCAACCGCGACCCGGCCGTCTTCGCCGGCGCCGACCACCTCGACCTCACCCGCGACGCCGCCCCCGGCGCCGGTCACGTCGCCTACGGACACGGCGCCCACCGCTGCATCGGCGCCGCCCTCGCCACCCTGCAGAGCGAGGTGGTCCTCGACCGGCTCCTCCTGCGGCGCGACACCCTCACCCTCGCCGTCGACCGCGACGCCCTGGCCCGCATCGGCTTCCCCGGCGAGGGCACCTTCCCCCTCACCCTCCCGGTCCACTTCTGACCCGGGCGGCACGCGACGGCCGTGCCCGAGCGCTCTGCGGCCCGTCCGCGGACCGGCAGCACCTGGGCCCCGGCGGAGCCACCCCGAGTCGCAACGAAGGGATCGGCAAGCCGGAGCCGCTCAAGCACGGGTTCCAGGGCTACTGGTCACGTCGGATCAATGACGAGCACCGCCTGATCGACAAGGTCACCGGCGACTCGATCCTGATCGCCCGGTGCCGCTACCGCTACGAGGACTGAGCGGGCGACGCGACTCACCCCCGCGCGGACGGCGGAGGTCGCCCGGCCTGCTCACGGGCAGGCCCGGCGACCTCCGCTGACGGCCGGTCACACGTTGAAGCGGAACTCCACCACGTCGCCGTCCTGCATGACGTACTCCTTGCCCTCGATGCGGGACTTGCCCTTGGCGCGGGCCTCGGGGATGGAGCCGCACTCGACGAGGTCGTCAAAGGAGACGATCTCGGCCTTGATGAAGCCCTTCTGGAAGTCGGTGTGGATCACACCGGCGGCCTCGGGGGCGGTGGCGCCCTTCTTGATGGTCCAGGCGCGCACCTCCTTGGGGCCGGCCGTCAGGTAGGTCTGCAGGCCGAGGGTCTCGAAGCCGACGCGGCCCAGGGTGGCCATGCCGGCCTCCTCCTGGCCCATGGACTGGAGGAGCTCGAGGGCCTCGTCGTCGTCCATGCCGATCAGCTCGGACTCGATCTTCGCATTGAGGAAGATCGCCTCGGCCGGGGCGACCAGGGCGCGCTGGGCGTCCTTGAAGGCCTCGTCGGTCAGCTCGTCCTCGTCGACGTTGAAGACGTAGAGGAAGGGCTTGGTGGTGAGCAGGTGCAGCTCGCGCACCGAGGAGGAGTCGAAGCCGACCTCGAAGAGGGTCTTGCCGCTCTCCAGGACCTTCTGGGCGGCCTCGGCGGCGGCCAGGGTGGCGGCCGACTCCTTCTTGAGGCGGGACTCCTTCTGGAGCCGCGGCAGGACCTTCTCGATCGACTGGAGGTCGGCGAGGATCAGCTCGGTGTTGATGGTCTCGATGTCGTCCTTGGGTGAGACCTTGCCGTCCACGTGCACCACGTCGGGGTCGACGAAGGCGCGGATCACCTGGCAGATCGCGTCGGACTCGCGGATGTTCGCGAGGAACTTGTTGCCCAGGCCCTCGCCCACCGAGGCGCCGCGGACGATGCCGGCGATGTCGACGAAGTCGACGGTCGCCGGCAGGACGCGCTGCGAGCCGAAGATGCCGGCGAGCACGGCCAGTCGCGGGTCCGGGACGCCGACCACGCCGACGTTCGGCTCGATGGTGGCGAACGGGTAGTTGGCCGCCAGGACGTCGTTCTTGGTCAGGGCGTTGAACAGGGTCGACTTGCCGACGTTCGGCAGGCCGACGATTCCGATCGTGAGCGACATGTAGCGAGATCCCGTGGGCTTGGAGGGCGTGGAGCGGCACCGTACGGGCCGACCGCCAAGTCTACGGCCCAGGCCGCCCGGCCCCGCCCCGGCGCGCTGGCGGGCGGCCTGGCGGCCGTGCGGGGCCGGGCGGGCGGCCGGGCCGCCGTGCGGACGGACGGGCTCGGGAGAGGGGCGCGGCGGGCGTTCCCGCAGGACACGGACGCGTCTCGACGGCTCATTACCCATGGTGATGTAAATCGGACCGTACGTTGGGCGAGTGGAGCAGAGCATCCGTACCCAGCCGCCCGG